>JBBSQO010000501.1:0-1510 GCA_038244025.1 Propionibacteriales bacterium | reverse complement strand
GCAGCACGGTGCACGTCATTGGCCGTTGCACCGGACCGTCCGTAGGCGATGTTGTCGAAGATCGTGCCATGGAAGAGCATGGTTTCCTGTAGCAGCAGGGAAACATTGCTGCGTACGGAGTCCACCGTGAGGTCCCGCAGATCATGACCGTCCAGGCGCACCGCGCCCTCGGTAGGGTCGTAGAGCCGGGACACCAACTTGGCCATGGTTGACTTGCCGGCGCCACTGTGGCCGGCCAGCGCCACCACCTCACCGGGATGCACCAGCAGCGAGACCTGGCTCAGGGCACCTTGGGCCGAACCGGGATAGCGAAAGCTCACCCGGTCGAACTCGACTACCCCGCGGGCCCGGCCCAGCGCCGTCGCCGTCGGCTGCTGCGGCACCGTGGTGCCACTGTCGAAGATCTCGACAATGCGTTCCGCGCCGGCACTGGCGGAGTAGACGGTATTGGCCAGCCGGGACAGGGATCTAACTGGTGCGTAGAGCTGGCTGAGATAACCCATGAAGGCGAGCAAGCCGCCGAGCGTGATCGCGTTCTGGGCCAGCTGCCAAGTCCCGAGGCCGACTACCATAAGCACCCCGACCAGCTCCATCGCGTCGACCAGCGGCCCGAAGCCGGCCGTCAGCTTCGCGGCACGCAACCGGGCGGTCAGTCGCAGCAATGCCTCGGCATGGAAGCGGGAGACCTCAAGCTGTTGCTGCTGATAGGCCTGTACCAGCGGAGCCTGGGCGAGTCCCTCCTCGGCGGCCGCGGTCATGGCGCCGGAGCGGAATTTCGCCTGCCTCGACGCCTCCTTGATCCGGCGGGAGAATGCCCGAGCCAGTACGGCAAAGACGGGCAGGACCGCCAAGGCCAGCAGCGCAAGCTGCCACTGCAGCCAGACCAACAGCCCGGTGAACAGCAGCACCCGCAGCACATTGCCGAGGGTGCGGGTGACGCCCGAGACGACCAGTCGTTCCACCGCAGTCACGTCGTTGGTCAGCCGGGACAGCACATCGCCCAGCCGGGATCGCTCCAGCACATCGAGCGAGAGGCTGTGCAGGTGCCGGTAGAGATCGGTGCGCAGCCCGAGCACGAAGTACTGCGCCAGCCACCGGGAGAGGTAGCTGCTGCCGAACCCGAGCGCCCCCGCGACCACGGTGATCGCCAGGTACGCTCCGGCTATCGGCCAGAACGCCGACAGGTCATGGGGAACCAGCACCCGGTCCACCAGGAGCTTGAACATCCAGATGGCTACCGCCTGGACCAGCGGCACCCCCAGGCCAAGAGCGAGACCCAGGAACAGCCGGCCGCGAAAAGACCGGGTGTAGGGCCAGAACCGGCTGAAGACGCTCCGCAACGACAACACCGGCGACAGCGTAGGAGCTGGAGGCGGGGTAGAAAACAGCTGCCTTGCGGCAGGGTGGGGCCCCCGTGCCCGGGTCCCAACCCGGGTTTCCACCGAAACGGTACTAGGGTGTGGCCGGCGGGGTGGAAGGGCCAGCCTTTGGGGAGGTAGACCTAACCCAG
>JBBSQO010000500.1:0-1533 GCA_038244025.1 Propionibacteriales bacterium | reverse complement strand
GCGCCACCGTCTCCAGGCTGGTCGGCCGATGGACGTCGCGGAAAGCCGAGGCAAGATCAACCAGGTCGGCTTCGTCGCGGACCCAGTCCGGCAGCGGATCCTCCAGGTCGCCCAGATAGTCGAGCACCAGGTTGGCGCAGTTGGCGATCATCCAGGTCGGCAGCTGCCGGGTGGCGGGATAAAGCCCCACCAGGGAGGTCTGGCTCACCTCGGCCAAGATGACGTTGCGCTTGGCCCCACCGGTGACCCGACCCGCCCGGTCCATGATCGCGAAATCGGGGTGGGACAGCTGAAGCCGGCCCTTGAAGTCACCGACCTTGCCGGCGAAGATGCCGCGGGCGCCTGGAGTCAGCTGCTGCTCCCACCAGCCGACCAGCCGGCTGCGCCCGAAGAAGGTCAGGATGAGCCGACCGTGCCCGTCGGTAATGGTGGCCTCCAGCCGCATCTTGGGATCCTCACCAAATACCTCCGTACTCAGCACCCGGGCCAGCACGGCAACTTCTTCGCCCTTCTTCAGCGTGGACAGGTCGCTCAGCTCGGTGCCGGAGAAGTACCGGCGAGGGATGTGCCGCATCAAGTCACCGGCCGTGCGCAGTCGCAGGACCTGGAAGTGCTTAGCGGTCTTGGCCCCGACCAGCCGGTCAAGCCTGGTGTTGAGCGCGGTGTAGGTACGGGTCTGCCAGCTGTTGGCCGGAGTGCTCATTCGACGCCGATCAGCAACAGGTACCGGCGCTGGCCACCATCCAGCACCTCGACGTCCAGCGCATTCGTGCTCGCCACCGAGCGCCGCGCAACCTGGGCCGCCAGTTCGACAGGGCAGCCCTGCCCCGTGATCAACGTCAGCAGTTCCCCGCCGGAGGCCAACATCCGCTCGGCAATGGAGCAGGCGACCTGCTCGACCTCCGATCCGATCTCGACGAAGTCGCCGCCGATGATGCCGAGCACATCGCCGGGCCGGCAGCGACCAGCCATCGTCATCGCGGCACTCTCCGCGATGGTCACCGCGCCGTGCCGGGCATGACCGGCTGCCGTACTCATCCCCACCACGGCCGCCTCAAAGTCCAGGCTCGGCTCATGTACGGCCATAGCAGCCAGGCCTTGCACCTGGGTAACCGTTGGGATCACCGCGATTCGTCGCCGCGGGGTGCGCAGGGTCCGGGCCAGATGGTGAGCCGTCTCCAAATACTCCATGTCGTTGGGCAGGATCAGCACCTCACCGCTGAGGCCCTGCACGGTGGCGGCCAGGTCAGTGACATCCAGGGCATGCTCGGCAAAGTTGATCGCCAGACCACCCATCGAGGTCACCGCCTCGGCCAAGCCGTCTCCGGCGACGACCGCCAAGATGGTCCTGCTGTCTTGCTCCGGATCGTCGTTGGGCGGATCGGACACGGCCGTGATCCGAATCTTGCTCAGGGATCCACGACCCAGGCCGGCCTCCACCGCCTCCCCAGGTTGGCCCAGGTTGCCGTGGACCCGGGCCCGCGGCGCCTCTCCCCCGAGACACAACCCAAATCCCCGCACGGGCAGAAACTG
>JBBSQO010000499.1:0-1586 GCA_038244025.1 Propionibacteriales bacterium | reverse complement strand
CGGCGGACGCTGGCTGGTTCAGCGTCGAGGAGCTGAAACGCCTGCCCTTGACTCTTGATCTCGTTTATCACCTGGAGCGCTTCGGGATTCTCTGAGTCCTGCTCAACGGCTTGCAACTCCAGCAGGCAGCGGTCCCGCCGGCTGTGGGCTCAACCAACAGGACCTGAGCCGCAACCGTTCGTACGCAACTATCGCGACCTTCCTCACCGGTACCCAGCAGACCAGGGATCAGACAGGTCATCCCCGCACTGCAAGGAACAGCGAAGGTCGAGCATCGGACAAGGCTCCCACCGGACTGTCAGTGGCGCACTTTAGGGTGGGCTGCAAATGACACGCCTGCACATTCATCGAGCAGAACGAGCCGACCGGCTCGTGGACGCACTGGGGGACCTGCTGCTCACTCCCCTGGCTGATCCGTTCGCGACGGAGATCGTCAGCGTGCCCACCCAGGGAGTCGAACGATGGTTGTCCCAGTCACTGTCCCACCGGCTCGGCATCTCCGGTACGGCCGCAGCTGCCCTTGAGGATCAGCGGGGTGACGGCATTGCGGCCGGTATTGACTTCCCCTCCCTCCACCGGCTCACGGCCGGCGTCCTGGACAGTGTGCTCGCGGTGGATGCCCATCGTGACCGCTGGCAGCCGCGCCGTTCCGTCTGGCCGTTGCTGTCGATCATCGATCATGCGATCAACGGCGGGGCGATCACCGAGCCGCGGTTCTCGATTCTGGCCAGCCATCTGGGCGTGGACTCCGACATTCGTCGGCGTGGCCGGCGTTACGGGACCGCCCGCCATCTGGCCAACTTGTTCGCCAGCTATGCCAGCCAGCGCCCAGAAATGGTGCAGGCATGGATCCGCGGTGCGGACCTCGATGGTTCGGGTCGACCGGTCGCCGCTGACCTTGCCTGGCAACCCGAGCTGCTGCGGCGACTGCGGGCCGAGATCGGCACACCAGGGCCGGCCGAACGCATCGACCAGGCCTGTGAGTTGCTGGCCGGTTCCCACGATGCGGCCGATCTGCCGGACCGAATCTCGATCTTCGGCCCGACCCGGCTCTGCACCGAACATCGCCGCATCCTGACCGCCCTGGCCGAGCACCGTGATGTCCACCTCTGGGTCACCAACGCCTCGCCGGCCCTATGGGAATCAATACGGCGGGAATCGATGCGGCGGGAGTCGATACTGGAGGAGCCGATACTGGCGGAGTCGATCAGCGAGCACCTCGGCCCTTCCCCAACGTGCGCCGGGCGGCCGCGCAGCGAGGACCGTACGATCACTGTGGCCCGGCACCGGTTGCTGTCGTACCTGGGCCGCGACAGCCGGGAGCTGCAGCTCACCCTGCTCACCGACAGCCCGGGAGCCATCGATCATCATTATCGACCGGAGGAGGCGCCCGCCGCGCCCGCCACCCTGCTGCGCCAGCTCCAGGCCGACATCGCGGCTGACATCGAGCTGTCCCCGCTCCGGCCGAAACCCGCACTGCACGACCATGACCGGAGCATCCAGGTCCATGCCTCGCATGGCCCGGACCGTCAGGTCGAGGTGCTGCGCGAGGTCCTGCTTGGGTTGCTGGCCGATGACCCGACCCT
>JBBSQO010000498.1:0-1588 GCA_038244025.1 Propionibacteriales bacterium | reverse complement strand
GCCCGCAATGTCCGGACCGGCTCGCAGATCACCCCACACGCCTACCTGCATCGGTCCGCGCCGCCCATGGTCCGCTTGTCGGTCGACGGGATCATCAACTCGGTCGTGCCCGACCCCGACGCGCGGCTCCGCGCCATGCTGACCGAGACCATCACGGAATGCCAGCAGCTGTTGCCCGCTGCCTCCCACCTTGAGGAGTCGCCGATCAGGTTCCGCCGCACCGCCAAGGTCATCCCCTGAGAGACGATGACGGACCGTGGCAAGTTCATGGTTGAGGTGAAGTCTGCGGCCGAGGGTACGCCGTACGTCGTGGAGCCGACGAACATCAGCTTCGACGTCCGGATCGACGTGGTCGATGCGAAGTGGTCCGCGCTGGCCGCGCTCGCGATCTTGGCCATCCTGGGCAAGTTCTAACCAGATCCTGAGCTACGCGCTGCCGTGCTCTCGCAGGCAACGCCCCACTTCTCGCGTTGTGCTGGCAAATGGTGCCGAAATTGGCCTGTACCGCATCACTTCTCGCATTGTGCTGGCAAATGGTGGCGGCATTGCGGCAGCTGGCAAAGGCCGGCATGATCAACTGCTGGCGCACAGCCGATCCGTCGCCGCGGCAACGCGCTCGTCGGTGGCGGTCAGTGCGACCCGGATGAACTGACCTGCAGCCGCGCCATAGAAGTCTCCCGGGGCTACCAGAATGCCGAGGCCGGCCAGGAAATCCACCGAGGCGCGGCCGTCCTCGCCACGGGTGCACCACAGGTACAGGGAGCCCTCAGAGTGCTGCACTTCGAACCCGGCAGCCTCCAGCGCGGGACGGAGCCGGGCACGACGGGCACGATAGCGTTCTCGCTGCACCTCGACGTGATCTTGGTCGTTCAACAGCGCGACCATGGCGTGCTGCACCGGCCCCGGCATCATCATGCCGGCGTGCTTGCGGACCGCCAGCAGCTCTGCCACCAGTTCGGCATCGCCGGCGACAAAGCCGGCCCGGTAACCGGCCAAATTTGATCGTTTCGACAACGAGTGCAGCGCCAGCAGGGATTGGTGAGTTCCACCGCAGACCCTCCTCTCCAGCACCGAGACAGGGTCGGCCTCCCAGCCGAACTCGCCATAACACTCATCGGAGGCCAGTACGGCGCCATGCTGTCGAGCCCAGCGGATTCGCTCCACCAGCTGGTCGGCGGACAGGATCGCCCCGGTCGGATTTGCCGGCGAGTTGATCCAGACCAGGGTCCGCTGGCCAGCCTCCGGCGGCGGCAGTCCGCCCAGCTCATCGGCCACCACCATCCGGCAGCCGGCCAGCAAGGCGCCGACGGCATAGGTCGGATAGGCCATCGTCGGGATGATCACCTGGTCCGCCGGTCGCATTCCCAGCAGCGTCGGCAGCCAGGCCACCAGCTCCTTGGTCCCGATTACCGGCAGGGTTGCCGTCGGATCGAGCACCGCGCCCCAACGGCGAGCCAGGTAGCCGGCCATTGCCCGGCGCAGCTCCGGCGTACCGGCGGTGACCGGGTAGCCCGGGCTGTTGGCTGCCTCGACCAGTGCCCGGATACCGATCTCGGGAGTCGGGTCGACCGGGGTGCCGACCGACAGG
>JBBSQO010000497.1:0-1600 GCA_038244025.1 Propionibacteriales bacterium | reverse complement strand
GGATCCACTCATAGTCGCCGAGGGCGAAGGCTGACACCGTGTTGGCGCGGACATCTGGATAGGGACGGGCCAGCTGGCCGTGCTCGGACAGCATCGCCCGCCGTTCGGCGTCGGGCAGCAGGTACCACTCATAGGAGCGGACAAAGGGATAGACGCAGACGTGTGCCTTGGCCTGCTCGTCCGCCATGAAGTTGGGCACGTGTCCCTTGTTGAACTCATGTGGCCGGTGCAGGGCCATCTGGGACCAGACCGGTTCCAGATAGTGCCCCAGCGGCGATCGGCGCAACGCGTGATAGGCATCCTGCAGGATCTCCGAGTCCGGTGCATGCCACCAGATGAGCAGATCCGCATCGGCTCGGAACCCGGCCACGTCGTACCAGCCCCGGATGACCAAGTCCGAGTCCGGGGTCGCAGCCCCGATTTCCGCCTGGGCCTGTTGGGCGAGCTCTGCGGCGGGTACGGACAGCGGTCCGGTCCGGCGATAGACCGACCACATCGTGTAGCGGATGGTTTCGTTGATCTGCCGTGCCTTCATGATGTTCTAGGTTCCTTCCTATGTAGGTGCTGATCCTGCGCAGTTCGACTGGTCGCGGTTTCACTCACAGCGATGCGATGATCCCGCTGGCCGCGGTCTGGCCGGTCGCGATGCAGGCCGGGATCCCGACCCCGTGGTAGGCCGCACCACAGATGCCCAAATTCCTAGCCGAGGCCAGCTCGGCCTCGATGGAGCCGACCAGCTCAGTGTGCCCGACAGCGTACTGCGGCAAGCCACCACCCCAGCGCTGGACGTACCACGCCTCCAGCTCCGCGCTTTCCCAACCGGGCAAGCCTTTCACCTCGGCAAAGGTGCGCCGCACCAGGGCTGGGTCGGTCAGCTGGAGCAGGTGTTCCTCACCGGCCCGGCCGACGCTGGCCCGCACCAGATGTCGGCCGGACTGCCCCGCCTCCTCGATCATGGTCGCCAGCCATGGCCATTTGCGATCCGAGTGGGTCAGCGCCTTGACGGTGGGTAGCGCCCCGGGCGGGACCAACAAGCCTGAGCCGAGCGGCACCATCCCCCGTACCGCCAGGGTGACCACCGCCATCGAGGCCGAGCCAATGGTGGCCAGCCGCCGGGCAGCCCGGGGCGCCACCGCCGACAGCAACCGGGCTGTCGGCTGCGCCGGAGTGGCTAGGATCACCGCTTCGGCGTCCAGGTGTTCGGGCGCCGGGACCGGACCGCAGGTCAGCCGATAGCCGGCTCTGTTCCGCTCCAGTCGCCGTACGGTGGTGGCCGTTCGGACGGTGACTCCACGCTCACCGAGATCGGCGGTCAGCGCATCGACCAGCTGGGCAATGCCACCGCGCAACCCGGCAAACACCCGTGTGGCGTGGCCGCCGGCCGGGTCGCTAGCTGGGGGAATCATGGCGGCCGCGTGCTCCAGCAGGGAACCACCCGCCTTCGCCCGGGCATAGAGCGCCGGCGAGACAGCGGCAAAGGACAGCGCGCGCGAGTGACCCGCGTAGACGCCACCCAGCAATGGCTCCAGCAACCGGTCGGTGACCTCGTCACCGAACCGGTCGGCCACATACTGCCCAATGGCCACATCCCCGGCCAACG
>JBBSQO010000496.1:0-1634 GCA_038244025.1 Propionibacteriales bacterium | reverse complement strand
GGTCAAACGCAAGATGCTCACCCTGGTGCCAGGCAATCGGATCGACGAACACGACATCGGCAGCGATGGTGACGTGCACATCATCGGCCCCGCTGAGCTGCTGGAGCCGAGAGCTCGGGGAGGCCGCACCCTGGACCGACTCGCCTTCGCCACCGGCTACCCCAGCGGTCGCTACACCGAGCCCGGCGACATTATTGTCTGCACCAGCCCCCGGTTCGCCGTTCACCTTGACCAGCTGGGCACCTCGGTGGTGGCGTACCCGGCCCGGGTGATCCGGGTGCCAGACCCGCACACCACCGGGCTGGTACCGGAACTGATCGCGCTGTTCTTGGCCCAGTCGGCGCCCGGCAGGCGGCCCGGTCGGGCCATCCGGTCAGGCCTGCCGATCAGCCACTGGCAGCTTCCCGTTGTCTCACCCGACCTGGTACCGGAGATCACCGGCGCTCTCCGAGACCTGCTGGTCAGGCGCGCAGCAGCGCAGCAGCGGATCAATGATGTCGACGAACTGACCCAGGTCCTGGCTCAGGGCCTCGGTCGTGGAAACCTGACCATGACCACCCGCTCAACAACACCCGTCATAACAACACTCGCAAAGGAAGCGCTCCATGGCTGAGACCACCACGCTCCCCAAGAACACACCACGCAAGAACGCTCGCGCCAAGAAGGCGGTCGACACGGCCCCGTCGACGATGAAGGAGCTGAAGGAGACCCTGTGGAAGGCTGCCGACAAGCTGCGCGGTTCGATGGATGCCAGCCAATACAAGGATGTCGTCCTGGGGTTGGTGTTTCTGAAGTATGTCTCCGACGCCTTCGCCGAACGACGCGACGAGATCCGTGCCGAGCTGGAGGTACAGGGCCTCGACGATGATCAGATCCTGCAGCTGATTGACGACGTCGATGAATATGCCGGCAGCGGCGTGTTCTGGGTCCCGGCCACCTCGCGCTGGCACTATCTGGCCGAGAACGCCAAAGGCGTCACCGGGTCCGCATCCGACCGGGCGAAGTCGATCGGCGAGCTGGTCGATGACGCCATGCGTGGCCTGATGGATGCCAACCACGCGCTGGCTGGGACGCTGCCGATGATCTTCAACCGGGATAACATCGACCAGCGACGGCTGGGGGAGCTGATCGACCTAATGAACAGCGCCCGGTTCTCCGGTCGTGGTGCCAGCCGGGCCCGGGACCTGCTCGGCGAGGTCTATGAGTATTTCCTGGAGAAGTTTGCCAAGGCTGAAGGCAAGCGGGGCGGCGAGTTCTACACCCCCGCCAGTGTGGTCCGAGTGCTGGTCCAGGTGCTGGAGCCGTACCAGGGCCGCATCTATGACCCGTGCTGCGGCTCGGGCGGCATGTTTGTCCAAGCCGAGAAGTTCATCGATGCCCACGGCGGCAACCGCACCGATGTCGCCGTGTACGGCCAGGAGCTGAACGAGCGGACCTGGCGGATGGCCAAGATGCACCTGGCCATCCACGGGGTGACCGGCGACCTGTCCAGCCGCTGGGATGACACCTTCGCCCATGATCGTCATCCGGCGCTGGCTGCCGACTATGTGATGGCTAATCCGCCGTTCAACCTCAAGGACTGGGCCCGCAAGGAGGACGACAAGCGCTGGAAGTACGGCGTTCCGCCGGCCGGC
>JBBSQO010000495.1:0-1640 GCA_038244025.1 Propionibacteriales bacterium | reverse complement strand
GCGTCCAGCACCTCGACCGTGTGCGCCAGGGCCATCGAAGCACCCTGTCGATCCAGTGCCGAGGCCACCTGCATCAGGCAGCCTGGATTCGCGGTCACCAGCAGCGAAGCACCGGTGCCAAGTACGTTGCCGGCCTTGCGATCCCCGAGCTCAGCCGCGGTCTCCGGGTTGAGGATGTTGTAGACACCGGCTGAGCCGCAGCAGATCTCACCCTCGGCGATCTCTCTCAGCTCCAGGCCGGGGATGTCGGCCAGCAGCTGGCGCGGCTGGGCCCGGACGCCCTGCGCGTGGGCCAGGTGACAAGCATCGTGGTAGGCGATGGTGACCGGCAACGGATGGCGCTCGGCCACCGGTCCGACTTCGGCCAGGAACTCGGCCACGTCCCGTACCCGGCCGGCAAAGGAGGCGGCCCGGTCTGCGTAGGCCGGGTCATCGGCCAGCAGGTCGGCGTACTCCTTCATCGAGGACCCGCAGCCGGCCGAGTTGACGATGACGTGTTCGACGTCGGCCACCTCGAAGACATCGATCAGCTGCCGGGCGAAGTTCTTGGCCTCGTCCTCCCGGCCGCGGTGCACCGAGAGAGCCCCGCAGCAGGCCTGGGAGGCGGGGGCCAGCACATCGAAGCCCTCGGCCGACAGCACCCGGGCGGTAGCGGCGTTGACGCCGGGGAAGAACTCCCGCTGAATGCAGCCGAGCAGCAGGCCAACGGCGCCGCGGCGCTCCCCCAGGGCTGGGGTCAGCTCCGGTACCGGCTCGGCCCTGCCCAGCTCCGGCGCCAAGCCCTCCATGGTGGCCAGCGTCGGAGAGATGCGCTCCAGCACGCGGTGCTTGCGCAGCAGCCGGGGCAGCCCGGTGCGCTGATACAGCCGCAGCGGGCCGCGCAGCAGATGGAGCCGCTTCGGATAGGGGAACAGGGCAAATATCGCACTGCGCAACGCACGGCCACGTAACGACCGATCATGGCGTCGCTCCACCTGCGCCCGAGTCGCCTCGATCAGCTTGTCGTACTGGACACCGGACGGGCAGGCTGTGACACAAGCCATGCAGCCCAGGCAGGCATCGAAGTGCTGGACCATGGAGGGGGTCATCGGCTCACCCTGCAGACCCTCATCCATCAGGTAGATCCGGCCTCGCGGTGAGTCCATCTCCTCTCCCCACAAGACGTACGTCGGGCAGGTCGGCAGGCAGAAGCCGCAGTGGACACAGTCGCCGATGATATCTGCCGAAGGCGGCCGGTGATCATCAAAGGCAGGCTCCCCGGAAGCGATAGAACCGATCCATAGCGGACCGTCGTCGCCCCGGGCACCAGCCGTTGAGCTGACATCAGAGGCACCGTTCGCGATACTTTCAGCCATCAGATTCCTCCCACAAAGCGCCCCGGGGACAGCCGCGATTCGGGATCGAAGCGGTGCTTGACGGCACGCATCAACTCTAGTCCGCGAACCGGGCCCCAGACGTCAACGGCCTGCTTGACCGGCAATGGTCCATTACGGACCACCACCGTGCCGCCGAACCGGGGCGCAAGTTCGCGCATGGCCACCACGAACCGTCCTACGTCAACCGGATCGGTGGCACTGGGGAGGGCGGCCAGGACCAAACCAACGGCGACACTGCCGCGAAGCCGTACGGCCAGACCGCTG
>JBBSQO010000494.1:0-1656 GCA_038244025.1 Propionibacteriales bacterium | reverse complement strand
GTCGCCGCCGCCCTGGCCCGTACCGGTCATCAGGCCGATGCCATCGAGGTGATCACCTTCCTGCAGCGGATGCAGCCGGATGATGGCATCTTCGAGGCCCGCTCTCGCGCTGACGGGTCTGGCGCTCCCGACGACCGCGGCCGGCAGCTCGATGGGCTTGGCTGGGCCTTGTGGGGGGCCCGACAGGTGGCGGACACACTCTCGCCAGACCTGCGGTCCCGCTTCCTACAGGAGATCCGGCCGCTGATTGAGCGATCGACAGACACCCTCCTGCACCTGGTCAACAACCAGTCCGGTCTGCCACCCCCATCGCCGGACTACTGGGAACTCGAAGAGGGCAAGCGAACGCTGGCCACCTCAGCCGTGCTGCTCGCCGGCCTGGAATCCGCGGCCTCCCTCTATCAGCAGCTGGACGAATCCATCCTGAAGGCCACGGCAGCGCTTGGTGCAGAGCGGCTGCGGCAGGCCATTGGTGATCATTTCGGCAGCTATGGCTATCCACGGCTGGAGAAGGGTCGGGCCGCCACTGTTGATCTTGGCGTCTCCTTTTTGCTGCCGCCGTTCACGGCCGAGGCGGCACCGGACGTGGTCGCTGCCTGGCAAGGCTCGGCGAAGCAGATGAAACGGCCGGCCGGAGGGTTGGCCCCAGGTGGATCGTGGACCAATGATGGTGTCAGTTGGACCCCGACAACCTCGACCTATGCCCTGGTGGCGACCGGCATCGACCGCGCCGAAGCGGTGCAGTGGCTACGCTGGCTGGATGAGCACCGCACGGAGCAGGGATCGCTCTCGGAGAAGGTACTGCATGACGGAACACCTGCCTCGGTGGCGCCGATCGGCTGGACCGCCGCCGCGGTGATCTTGGCGGTTGACGAGCTCAGTCGGTAGTTCCAGCGGGTTCAGAGGAGCTCGTCGGCCAGCAGCCGCAGGGTGGCCTCCCGGGTCGGTGCCGAGGCGGGATCCGTACCGGCAAAGGCGCCTGCCACCGGGCTGAGCATTACCTCATCCACGGCAAAGGTCCGGGCCAGCTCGCGCAGTTGGCTGGCGGCCTCATCGGGGGTGCCGATCACCCACCGCTGCTTCATGGCAGCCAGCATCTCGCTGTGCGCCGCCGGCAGCACCACCTGTTCGGCATCCTCGACCGACAGGCCCCGGTTCATCGGCTGACCGGTACGCAGCGCGACCATGGCCAGCAGCTGAGGAAGGGCAAGTCGCTCGGCGGTGTCATGATCACTGGCAACCACCGCATTCACGGTCAGGAACGTCCGTGGCTCGCGACGGAGATCTGAGGGCGTGAACTGGGAGCGATAAAGTCGCAGCGCCTCGGCCGTACCGTGGCCGGAGAAGTGGTGGGCAAAGACGTACGGCAATCCCTTGGCGGCGGCCAACTGGGCGGAGTAGTCCGACGATCCGAGCAGCCACACATCCGGAACGCTGATCGCCTGTGGGGTGGCCTTGAGCCCGTACCGTCGACCCTGGATGTTGAGGTCGACGCCGCGGGTGTCCATCAGGGCGATGACGTCGGAGACATAGTCGGGGAACCGGGAAACGTCGTCGTGCACGCCCCCGGCGCCGGGGCGCACGGCGCAACTGGTGACCGGGTCGCTGGCCGGGGCCCCGCCCCTGGCCCCGGGGATAACGCCCCGGCAAGCGGGC
>JBBSQO010000493.1:0-1703 GCA_038244025.1 Propionibacteriales bacterium | reverse complement strand
CGGAGGTGCTGGAATGCTGGACGGTGACCGGGAGCGGTGACCTGTGGTGCCGAATCGTCGGGCACTCCAACGATGACCTGCAGCGGGTGATTGACCTGATGGTGACGGAGCCGGCGATTGTCCGGACGGCCACCCTGATTGGCCTGTCCGAGCAGATTCCGTTCCGGACGGAGCCGTTGGTCCAGTCGGCTGGGCTCAGCTCTTCCGGCTGATCGCCCACTCGCGGATCTGGTCGATCCGTTGCCGCAGCTCATCGGCCCCGGCTGCGGCCGTCGGCGGCCCGCCACAGGCGGAGCGCAGCTCGGCATGGATGATCCCATGCGGGGTCTGGGTCCGGTGGTGCCAGGCCCCGACCAGGCCGTTGAGCTCCTTGCGCAGCGCCCGGAGCTCGGAATGGGTGCTGCCTTGGACGGTCGGGGCCTCGACGGTGAAAAGTTCGCGCACCTTTCCCCGAGCCAGCTGCTCATCCTGCCGCCGCTGCAACAGGTCCTTGACCTGGTCGGCCTCCAGCAGTCCCGGGATGCCGAGGTAGTCCATCTCGTCCTCGCTGCCGGCCCTCGCGCCCATCCCGAACTCACCGCCGTCGAACACGACCCGGTCGAAGTCGGCCTCGCTGGTCAACGCCGCGAACTCACCTTCCTCCTCGAGACCCAGCTCGGTCTCGGTCTGCTCGGCGGCGGCCAGCAGCGCCTCCTCGTCCGGGGTGGCGTCCTCGGGCAGCTTCAGTGCGTGGTCACGTTCGACCTCCAGGTCGGAGGCAAACAACAGCAGGCTGGCGACGCTCGGCAGGAAGACCGAGGCTGTCTCCCCGCGCGAGCGGGCCCGGACGAAGCGCCTGACCGCCTGGGCAAAGAACAGCGGGGTGGCCGTGTTGGTGGCATAGACACCCACCGCCAGCCGCGGTACATCCACCCCTTCGGACACCATCCGGACCGCCACCATCCAGCGATCGGTGCCCTCGGAGAACTTGCTGATCTTCCGGCCGGCCTTGGCCTCGTCGCTGAGCACCAGCACCGGCTTCGCACCAGTGATCCGGTGCAGGATGTCGGCATAGGCACGGGCCGACGTCTGGTCCGAGGCAATCACCAGACCACCCGCATCGGGCACGTGGTGGCGCACCTCGGTCAGCCTAGTATCGGCGGCCTGCAGCACCGCCGGGATCCAGGACCCCTGCGGGTCGAGCGCGGTCCGCAGCGCCTGGCTGGTCAGGTCCTTGGTCATGGGTTGGCCGAGGCGGGCCGCCACCTCATCCCCAACCCGGGTCCGCCACGCCACGTCACCGGAATAGGCCAGGAACAGCACCGGCCGGACGATGCCGTCCCTCAGTGCCTCGCCATAGCCGTACGAGTAGTCGGCCTGAGACCGCAACGTCCCGCGGCAGTCGGGCTGGTAGCTGACGAACGGAATCGGGTTGGTGTCAGACCGGAACGGGGTTCCGGTGAGCATCAGTCGGCGGGTGGCAGGGTCGAAGGCTTCTCGTACGGCCTCGCCCCACGACATCGCATCCCCGGCATGGTGGACCTCGTCCAAGATCACCAGGGTCCTATGCTGCTCGGTCCTGATCCGCAGTGCCAGCGGGTTGACCGCCACCCCGGCATAGGTGAGCGCAAAACCCTGGAAGTCCCGGCTGGTCTTGCCTTGTCGGGTACCGAAGTCGGGGTCAATCGAGATGCCGGCCTTGTGCGCCGCCTCTGCCCACTGGG
>JBBSQO010000492.1:0-1709 GCA_038244025.1 Propionibacteriales bacterium | reverse complement strand
TGGTCGATGAGCTGCTGGCCTTCTATCACCGCGCGCCGACTGACCGTCCCCGGGAGCTGGCCGCGGTGATCCAGTTGACCAGAGGTTTCCGTCGCGGCCTGGAGCGGGCCGAGAGCGAAGGGTATGAGCTGGCCGTCCGGAGCTACTCGCCGACGACCACCGCGGGTGTCGGCTGGCGGTGGCCGGTCCCGGTGCTTGGTGACGCCGGGCAGCTGGCTGGACGTCTCGGTGGAACAACTGCAATGGATGGCCGACCCGGCCGGCATGCAGCGCCGGACCCGGCCCGGGTGGCTGCACCTGTACGACTACCAATGGGTGCCACGACCCGGCCGGGTGCCCCGGCTGCTGGAGTCCCCAACGCCCATCCTGAAGCGAGCCCAGCGGACCATCCTGGATGCGCTGCTGAGCCGGATCCCAGTCCATCCCGCCGCGCACGGCTTCGTGCCGGGGCGCAGCGTGCTGACCCACGCAGCCCGGCATGTCGGCGCCGCCATGGTGATTACCATGGACCTGGAGCAGTTCTTCGCCTCGGTGTCACCGGCCCGGTTGTACGGCATTCTGCGGCTGGCCGGCTATCCGGAGGCGCTGGCCAGCCTGCTCACCGGATTGTGCAGCACCCGGACACCGGTACGGGTGATTGGACAGATGCCGGGCGGGGGAGAGGTCAGCGCCCGGCAGTCGCTGCGGAGCCGGCTCCGGGCTGGGCACCTGCCGCAGGGCGCACCGACATCGCCGGCGGTGGCCAACCTGGTGTCGTTCCAGCTGGATGCTCGGCTGGCTGGCTATGCCCAGGCGGCCGGTGCGGCCTACACCAGGTACGCCGATGATCTTGCCTTCTCCGGCGGTCCGGCGCTGCGCTCGGCCGCGCATCGGTTTGTCGCGGCCACCGGTGAAATCGTTGTAGCAGAAGGCCTTTCGGTCAACCAGACCAAGACCCGACTGCAGCGTGCCCGGCAACGCCAGTCGGTGACCGGCATCGTGGTGAATGATCATCCCAACGTCTCCCGGGCCTATCACGACCAGCTTCGCGCGGTGCTGCATGAGGCGCACACCCGTGGTCCGCAGATGGCGAACCGGGATCATCATCCAGACTTCCGATCTCACCTGGCTGGCCGGGTGGAATGGGTCGAGTCGGTCAACCCGGTCCGCGGCCGGCGGCTCCGAGCGCTGCTCGACTCGATCGTCTGGGATGAGCCGGACTGACCGGTCAACCGAAGCTGCATGGCGCATTGTGCTGCGCCATGCGATGAGAGCATTGTTTGCAGGTGCAATAGTGGAGGAGGCGTTGATGGCTACCTTGATGATTCGAGACCTCGACGATGATGTCAAGGCACGCCTGCGTGTTCAGGCCGCCGAGCACGGCCGTTCGATGGAAGCCGAGGCCAGGGCGCTGCTGGCGGCTGCGCTCACTGGACGGCGTCCGCCACGAGGACTGGGCTCCCACATCCGCGATCAATTCGCAGAGATCGGCGGAGTTGATCTGGAGATACCACGGCGGGACGGGCCCGCGCGCGCGGCGGACTTCGGCGCATGATTGTGCTGGACACGAATGTCGTGTCCGAACTTGTCAGACCGGCGCCGCGCCAGGCGGTGATCGAGTGGGTCGACCGGCACGACTCGGCTGATCTGGTGATCACCGCACTCACTGCCGCTGAAGTGCGAGCTGGCGTCGCCCTGCTCCGGCAGGGCCGCAGGAAACGGGATGCCGG
>JBBSQO010000491.1:0-1720 GCA_038244025.1 Propionibacteriales bacterium | reverse complement strand
GTCATTACGGTGATGTCCAGGCTGACCCCGGCCACCTCCAGGTGGTGCCGCAACTGCCGGCCAAAAAAGTCATCCGACAGTCGGCCGAGAAAATGGCTGTCGGCTCCCAGTTTGGCCAGGGCAACCGCACTGTTCATCGGGCCACCGGCCGACAGCGCCTCCCACGTGCTGCAAAACGAATCGGCTGCTACCGCCTGGTCCCGGACGAGATCGATCAGGGCTTCACCGCAGATCACGAAGCGTGTCATGGCAGTACGCTAGCGGCACCCGACACCAAAGAAACCACCCGACACAATAGGAACACCGCATCGCCAAACCACTGCCCGGGTACGCCCGTGGTGGTCAGCCGACCTCCTGCCGCATCTCCTCAGCCATCTGGTCCCACAGCGAGGGTGGCGCGGCCCGGAGGTTGATGTCCTCCAGCAGCCAGCCGAGCGAGTAGTCCGGGTTGATCTCCAGCGCCCGTTCGATGCACATCACCTGGAGCGCACCGTCGCCACCGATCCAGGCGGCAAGTCCCAGCAGGCACACCGGTGCTGACTGGAACGGCGGCACCGTCCGGCGGACCACCTGGCTCCACAGGTTTTGATGAAGGTTGGCCTCGGCCCGAGTCATTCTGGCCCAGGCCACATCCCGCACCTTGATGTCAGCGGCCAGCACAGCAAGCTGGACACACAGGTCATCCGCCAGCTCCTGCGGAACCGCGCAATACTGGTCGACTATCGAGCCGATCAGCTGTTCTCGCTGGAACGCCGACAACGGCGCGATTTCCTTGGCGGTCTGGTCGAACAGTCCCCGCAACGACTCTGCCTCAGCCGGCGCTGGTGCCTGAAGCTGGTCGGCCTTGTCCCCCCGGCCCGGTACCGCGCTGAGCCCGGCAAAGACGGCCTCCGCCGCCATCCGGCTGGAGTGGATGTCGTAGTGGTTCCCGTCTGCCGGGCAGCACCCATCGCGGGCACACATCCGTGACCACCACCGCTCACCGTCGGCATACAGCGCATCGACCACGCCGAACTCGGCCAGCCCGTCGACCACTACATCCAGCACCGCGTTGGCCTGGTCCGGCTCCTCGGAGTAGCCAATGAAGATCAGCCCCTCCGCCTGGTGCTGCCGGGCAATGAAGGTCAGCTGGGCGATCAGCTGATCCGTTTCCGCTGCCGCGGCCAGGTCGATCCGCGCGGTCAGCTCGATCTGCCGTTTCCGCAGAAGCACCATCACCAGCGATTCCGACGGATGGAAGCCGAGCAGGTAGGGCACCACGCTCAGCACATCGGCCGGGTCGTGCGCCTTGATCCGTCCCCGCGGCTTCGGCGACTGTCTGGACTGCTTGGTGAGTTTGGTCTGCCTGGTGGACTTGCGTCGTCTTGTCATGCAGTGATGCTGCGGATCGCGCCACCGATCGTGCACCAGGATGAGCCGACTGTGGACAAGATGTCGACCCTCCGTACGCCTGTGGGCAACTGGCCGGTCACCGACTCGCCATGGCAAGGTAACGTATCCGCGATGACCGAGCACCGGCAGAATGAGGGGCAACAGCAGCCCGAGGGCCTGGGGACGCATCCCCACGGCCCCTCTTTCGAGTCGCCGGTGCGCCAGCCCGGCGATCGCGGGCTCGGCGGCGGACCCATCCCGCGGGCAGGGGAGCAGCCCTCGGGCATCCCACCAGGGCCACCGAAACCACCGCCGAACTATCAGCGCCAGTTCGAGCCCCCGAAGGGGT
>JBBSQO010000490.1:0-1736 GCA_038244025.1 Propionibacteriales bacterium | reverse complement strand
GCGGTCGTGGACCGGCCACCCCCTGAGGAGTTGATCAGCGAACAGTCGGTCGGGGAACAGGCGATCATGAAACAGGCGATCACGGAACAGTCGGGAGAGCATGCGTAAGTTGCTGCCGGCTGCGGTACGAGTCATCGGGCCGCAGCTGCCCTTCGCCCTCGGTGTCTTCGTCCTGCTGGCCCTGGTCGCCGGGCCGGAGCATCCCGGACCGCAGGTGTGGGTGTCCGCGGTGGTCGTCGGGCTCACCATCGCCTTGATACCGGTCATTGAGCGCGCCAGCGGAGGTCCGTGGCTGCGGGCCGATGGTCTGCCTGGTATCACCGAGCCACGGCGGCCGCCCGGCCGGCCGTGGATCAAGCTCGGGGCCGGGCTGCTGGTGTTGGCCAGCGCGATCAGCGCCACGACCGGACCGGGCTGGCTGCTGTTGGCCATCGCACTGCTGGGTGCAGTGACACTGTTCGGGGTCGCCGCGCTGGCAGCCCGCCGACTACGCCATCACGGCCGGTACCGAGGAAAGGTCAAGGAGGCCATCGAGCAGTTCGGGCCAGCGTTTGCCCTCTACACCGGTCGTCGTAACGATGCCAGCTACCAGCTCGGCATGTGGATCCCGTTGCTGGAGCGGATGCAGCTGCCCTATCTGGTTGTGGTCCGGCACTCCGAAGCAATCCCGACCACCCGGCAGCTGACCGATGCGCCGATCATCTGCTGCCCGGCCACCATCGACCTGGACTGCCTGGCGGTCGACTCGCTGCGGGCCGCTTTCTATGTCAACATGATCGCCCAGAACACCTCCTTCGTGCTGTATCGCCAGCTGAGACACATCTACCTTGGCCACGGCGACTCGGACAAGGAGCTCTCCGCCCATCCCGGGCATGCCATGTTCGACCGGATCTTCGTCGCCGGGCAGGCGGCCATCGACCGCTATCGGGCAGCCGGGGTACTGATCAGCGGCGAGAAGTTCATCGTGGTCGGTCGGCCGCAGCTGGCCGGAATCCGGCGGGCGATGAGAGAGATCAACGAGATCGCAGTGCCCCGGGTGCTGCTGGCTCCGACCTGGCGGGGGTACAACTCCAAGACCACGCTCAGCTCGCTGACCGCGGTCGCACCGATGGCCCGGGCGTTGATCGACCGGGGGGCTGAGGTGATCTTCCGCCCACACCCGTTCAGCTGGCTGGGCCCAGACGAACGCGCCACCATCGCGGCAACGGATTCCGTTCTCGCTGCCGACCGATCGGCCTCGGGCCGCGGCCACCTGCTGGCTACCGAGGCGCGCCCGATGTCGGTGCGGGAGGTTTTTGATGCCTCGGATGCCTGCATTACCGATATCGGCAGTGTGCTGGTGGATTACTTCGCCACCGGCAAACCGTACGCGGCGGTGCTGCCTGGCGGTGTGCAGCCTGATGCTGCGCGTGAACTGTACCCAACCACCAGGGCGGCCTACCTGATCGACTTGGCCGAGGCGGCCCGGGCAGGCAGCGCGGTTCTGGCGAAGACCCTGGATGAGCTGCTCGGCACCGATCCGCTGGCCGCGCAGCGACCAGGAACTGCCCGCTACTACCTGGGCGATCACCCCGGCGACGACGCACCTTTCCTCCGCGCCGCTCGGGCCGCGATTGACCGGAACAGACCAGAAGGTATACGAAATGTATTGAGATAACTAGGCAGGTAGGAGTTCTCTGGTGCAGGTCCGGAACGTGCCGGAGCGCAACCGCCGCGTCCTCAAGGAACGCGCCGCT
>JBBSQO010000489.1:0-1741 GCA_038244025.1 Propionibacteriales bacterium | reverse complement strand
CCATAGAAGGCATCATGATCATCCTGCAACGGCACCCACTGGCGCAGCGCACCGAGATAGTTACCCAGATGGAGCGAGTTGGCGGTGGGCTGGGCCAGCGAAAGCACCCGAGGCTTGGCAGACATGGCGACATTCTTCCACGCGTCTGCCGGCCAGTCACCGGGTTTCCCGGTCGCTCAGGGTGCGGCTGGTTCCTCCAGTCGCGGCTCCGGCTGGATGCTGCGGACCGTCAACCGGGCCGCCCGACGCCCATCGAGCTCGGTCACCCGGATAGCGACCTGGGCCGGCGCTCGATCGGTCTCGGCCGAATCGAGCTCTACCTGGATGGCATCATCGACCTCCGGCAACCGTCCGAGTTGTGCCATGAAGTAGCCGGCCACCGTGTCGAACGGTCCTTCCGGCAGCAGGTACCCCATCTTTTCGGCAAACTCGTCCAACGTCAGCAGCCCGTCGACCTCGGTCTCGCCGCGCAGCGTGGCATGCTCCTCCTCGACCACGTCGTACTCATCGGTGATGTCACCGACCAGCTCCTCGACCAGGTCCTCCATCGTCACGATGCCGGCCGTGCCTCCGTACTCATCCAGCACGATCGCCACGTGGGCCGACGCCCGGCGCATGTCCGACAACGCCCGCAGCACCCGTACGGTGTCCGGCAACGCGAGGATCGGGCGGATCAGTTCCCGAACCGGAGTTGACCTGGTGGCCACCTCGGGGTCAAAGAGGTCCCGGACGTGCACGAAGCCGACAATGTCATCGGCCGAGTCACCCATCACCGGATAACGGGAGTGCGGTGCGGTGGCGACCTCGCGGACCGCCTTGTGGGCCGGCATCTCTCCGGGCAGGAAGTCGACCTCGGTACGCGGTACCATCACTTCTCGCAGCCCGCGGTCGCCGGCGGCGAAGACATCGTCCATGATCTGGCGCTCTTCATCACCCAGAGTCGCCGAACCGCTCACCAACGCCCGGATTTCCTCGTCGGTCACCTCCTGACGGGAGGCGTTAGGGTCGCCCCCGAGCAGCTTCACCGCGACATTCGTGGAGGCACCGAGGAACCAGATCACCGGTCGCGCCGCCCTGGCGATGAAGTCGACCAGTGGCGCTAAGGCCAGTGCGAACCCCTCCGCTCGCTGCAGCGCTAACCGCTTGGCCGTCAGCTCGCCCAGCACGATGGAGACATAGGAGATGATGACCGTTATGACGACCAGGGCCGCCACATTGGCAACACCCTGGGCGAGCCCGAGACGCTGCAGGACGGGAGAGAAGTCCTTGGCCAGCGTGGCACCGCCGAAGGCGGCTGACAGAAAGCCGAAAAGGGTGACCCCGATCTGGACCGCGGACAGGAATCGGTTGGGGTTTGAGGTCAGCCGGGCGACGGTTTGGCCGCGCTTGCCACGCTGGGCCAGCTGCTTGACCTGGCTCTCCCGCAGGGACACCAGGGCCATCTCCGCAGTGGCGAAAACGCCGCTGCAGACGGTGAAGAGCAGGATCAGCAGGATGTTGAGGACGGTCTGGTTCACCAGAGACCTCGTGCAAGCAAAGGGATTTCCCGGGGCGCCGGGCCAGGGTGCGGGGGCATCAAGCCCCTGCGTCTATGGTCCTCGCTGTCCTCGGACTCCGCGGAGTCCTCGATCATCATCCATTGCGTGCTCACCGGACAAAGATATGTGACCTTGCCCCGGTCGGGAAAATCTTTCGTGCCCGGCTGGACCCACCGGTTCGTCCAACCAATACCTCCAGGCTG
>JBBSQO010000488.1:0-1751 GCA_038244025.1 Propionibacteriales bacterium | reverse complement strand
TGTTCCAGAGCACGTCGTAACTGGCCAGCTGTTGGCAGCCTCGCGCCGAGCATTTGGCCGTTTCCGGACCTTCCTCGCCATTCGCCTCCCAGGGGCGTCCGGGCGAGGTGCTCACGACGCGGCATCCTTCCCGCTGCGGTGCCCCTTGTTCGCTGAATTGCCAGCCCCGGCCGCTGCCTCACCTCGCCGGCTGCTGGCCGCCTTGGTCGAGTCGTCGTTGGCGGGGCCGTGCGAGGGATCGTGATCGGCTCCGGCGTCCGGACCGTCTGGTTGGCCGATGATGATGGGTCCGGCATGCAGTGCCGGTGCCGGCACGGGTTCCCCGGGTTCAACCGTACGGGTCACCGGGCCGCGGTCGTCGGGCTGGTTGGCGAAGATGACGGCGATGTAGGGAAGGAAGATGGCTGCCGCCAGCAGCACCCAGCGGAACCAGCCGGGGACAAAGATCATCGAGACGAAACACAGCAGCCGGAAGGTCATGGTGATCAGGTAGTGCCGCTGGCGGGCGGCAAGGTCCTTGCTGGTCCCGGACTGGGCGTCGGTGATCAGCGGGATGGGTGTTCTCCCGCCCATTCGATGACCGGCCGAGCTATCAGGGGTAACCACGCCGCCAGCCTACGCCGCGGCACCGTACCTGCTCGCCAGCGCAGGGCGTAACTCGATAACGTGCACCTGTGAGCTCAGCAGAGATGACAGACCCGGCCAACCAGCAGCAGGCCAACCAGCAGCAGGCCACCCCGGAACCGGTCACTCCAGAACAGGCCAACCCAGAACAGGCCGCCCCAGAACAGTCGGGCGCCCGTACGGTACTGGTCACCGGCGGTAGCCGAGGGCTCGGCCGAGCCATGGCGACCCGGTTCGCCGCAGCCGGGCACCGGGTGGCAGCCACCTCCCGGACCGGGGAGGTCCCGACCGGGGTGCTCGGCGTCCAGTGCGATGTGACCGACGGCGGCCAGGTCGAGGCAGCCTTTGCCCAGATCGAGGCAACGCTCGGCCCGGTGGAGGTGCTGGTGGCCAATGCCGGTATCACCCGGGACACCCTGGTGCTGCGGATGACGGACCAGGACTGGGATGAGGTGATCGCCACCAACCTCACCGGCGCCTTCCGGGTAGCCCGCCGCGCTGCCCGGCCGATGATCCGGAAACGGTTTGGGCGGCTCATCTTCATCTCCTCGGTAGTCGGGCAGCTGGGCTCAGCCGGCCAGGTCAACTACGCGGCATCGAAGTCCGGGCTGGTCGGGATGGCCCGTTCGCTGGCCCGCGAGCTGGGTTCCCGCGGTGTCACCGCCAATGTGGTCGCACCCGGCTTCATCCAGACTGACATGACGGCCGAGCTGGGCGAGGACCTGGTGAAGACCTACACCTCCCAGATACCGCTGGGCCGGCTCGGCAGTGTGGACGATGTCACCGGCACTGTCGAGTTCCTTGCCAGTGACGCCGGCGGGTACATCACCGGAGCCGTGCTGCCGGTCGATGGTGGCCTGGGCATGGGGCATTAATTATCTGTACGACCACACTGGTTATCCGTACGACCACACTGGGCAGCAACCTCGACGGGAGAAGTCATGGGAATCCTTGATGGTAAGCGCATTCTGGTCAGCGGAGTGACCCTGGACACGGGGATCGGGTTCCACGTCGCCAGGATCGCCCAGCAGGAGGGAGCGAGGGTTGTCGTGTCCAACTACGGCCGGGCCATGAGCCTGACCAGGCGGGTGATCAAGAAGCTTGATCCGGTGCCTGCACTGCTGGAG
>JBBSQO010000487.1:0-1772 GCA_038244025.1 Propionibacteriales bacterium | reverse complement strand
GTCCCTTCAATCACTTCATCGCCGAGCTCGACCCGTACCCCACCGAGCACGCTCTCGTCGACAATGACCTGTAGTGCGATTTCCCGGCCGACCTGCCGGCTCAGCGCCGCGCGCAGCCGGTCTGCCTGCTCACCATCAAGTGGCGCGGCCACCCGCACGGTCGCGACGGCGCGGTTGCGCTCCGCGGCAGCCAGGGTGACATAACTTTTCATCGTATTGGCAAAGGTACGCTCCCGGGCCGCAACCGCCCGCCGGGCGAGCTGGATGGTCGGATCGCCAACCTTGTTGTTCAGCAGCTGGCTGACCAGCTCTTGGCGGTTGGCCAGCGGCACCGACCGGTCGCTGATGGCGCTGCGCAGTGCCGCGTCGCCATCCACCACGCGGGAGAACCGGAACAGCTCGTCCTCAACCGCATCCAGGTTGCCACCAGCCGCGGCCGTCCGCAGCTCGGCGCGGACCGCCTGCCGCTCGATGGCGGCCACCATGCTGCGGCCCCCCGCCCATCGCATCGTCGCGGCCTCAGCCACCACGGTGACGGCATCAGTGCCGAGGTGCGGGTCGAGGAGCCCATGGGCAAGCCCCTTGCGGGCGTTCTCGGGCAGTCCCGGATCGGTCAGGTTCCGTCGCAGTACCGGCTGGTCATCCAGCAGGTCAACGACCGCGAACAAGTCGGTGGCCAGCTCAGGAGACGCCTGCAGCTGGTCAAGAACCTGGTCGAGCGAACTCTGCCGGGCCTGCTGGCCGGTGCTGAGCTGACCGTGGTCTGGGCTCATGCGTTCGCCGCCGTCTCGCTGTCCGACTCCAGGTCAGCCAGGAAGCGGTCCACCGTACGGCGGGCACGGTCATCGGAATCGAGCGACTCGCCGACGATCCGGCCGGCCAGGGTGGTCGCCAGCCCGCCGACCTCGGCCCGTAGCTGGGTAATGATCTGGGTCCGCTCGGCGTCCAGCTGCGCCTGGGTGCTGGCCTGGATGCGGGCCGACTCGGCATTTGCCCTTTCGCGCATCTCGGTAATGATCTGCGCACCCTGGTTCTTGGCGTCCTCGCGGATCTTAGCGGCCTCACCGCGTGCCTCGGCCAGCTGCGCCTCGTACTGCTCCAGCGCCGCCTTCGCCTCGGCCTGCGCCTTCTCGGCCCGCTCCATCCCCCCCTGGATCGCGGCCGTGCGCTCCGCGTAGGTCTGCTCGAACCTCGGCATCACGTACTTGGTGATCACGTAGGTCAGGATGCCGATGAAGACCACCGCGACGATAATTTCCGCCAGGTTAGGGAGCAGCGGATTCTGCGCCATCGGGACCAGATAGGTGGTCATGATGTCAGCCCGCTCACTTGGAAAAGACGAAGGCCAGAGCGATACCGATGATCGCCAGCGCCTCGGTCAGCGCGAAGCCGATCCAGGCAGTGCCCATCATGGCGCCACGGGCCTCCGGCTGGCGGGCGGTGCCCTCAATCACCTTGCCGAAGATGATGCCGATGCCGATGCCCGGTCCGATGGCGCCCAGGCCGTAACCGATCGCGCCGAGTGAGCCGGTGATTTCCATCAGAGTCATTACTGTGTTCCTTTCAGGATTTCCCGTCCATCGGGAAGTCTTGGGTGGTTAGGGTACGGGAAGGTCAAACTTAATGTGCTTCAGCAACCGATGACGAGATGTACTGCGCCGTCAGGATGGTGAAGATGTAGGCCTGCAGGGCCTGCACCACCAGCTCCAGCAGGAAGATGGCGAGGCTGAAGAGTAGCGAGACGCCGCCGATCACACTGTTGAAGATGGAGT
>JBBSQO010000486.1:0-1773 GCA_038244025.1 Propionibacteriales bacterium | reverse complement strand
GACGTTCCGCGTCCGGCCCATAGGTCAACATCTCGCTCTGGCCGGACGCCAACAGCCCGCGGGCATCATCGCCGACCGAGTGGTCGGCACGCTGCCAGCCGAGGGTACCGATCAGCGGGGCGTCGTCGCCGGCCGGCACGATCACCCGTCGACCGAGCCGGTCGGAATCGGGATGTTCGACAATGGTCGCCACCGCCACCGGCCGGCCGGCTGCCACGTCGGCGGCTACCTGGTCCAGCTCTGGAAAGGTCTCCCTGGACACCTTCTCGATGAAGACGTCCATGATGCCGCCGCAGGTCAGCCCGACGGCGAAGGCGTCGTCATCGCTGACGCCGTACCGCTGCAGCACCGGCCGACCGTCGGCCAGCACCTCCTCGGCCCGGGCATAGACGTCGCCCTCGACGCAGCCGCCGGACACCGAGCCCACGGCGCTCTTGTCGGGTCCGACCAGCATCGCCGCACCGGCCGGTCGCGGTGCTGAGCGCCAGGTACCCACCACGGTGCCCATCCCGACGGTTTCGCCGGCCTGCCACCAGCCCATCAGCTCGGGCAAAACCTCACGCATTCCCAACCTCCTCCAGCAGCTCGGCAAACGCCTCCAGTGAATGCCCCGCCACCAGCGCATCCAGCCACGGCAGACAGGCGGCAATACCGGCCTGAACAGGTGCGTAGCCGGACTTGCCGCGATGCGGGTTCATCCATACACACGAGTGTGCCAGCAGCTGCAACTGCCGGACCTGGTCACCCAATAATGCCGGGTCACCGCGCTCCCAGCCATCACTGGCGATCACCACCACGGCCCCGCGAGCCAGACCGCGCCGGCCCCAGCGGACCATGAAGGCGCGCAGCACCTCCCCAAGCCGGGTACCGCCGGACCAGTCGGGCACCACCGCGCCGGCTAGCTCCAGCGCCTCGTCGGCATGGCGGGGTCTCATCACCGGGGTGAGCCGGGTCAGCCGGGTGCCGACGGTGAAGACCTCAACGCGGCCGGGCATGGCCTGGAACATCCGGTGGGCCAACCGCAGCAACGAGTCGGCGTACGGCTCCATCGAACCGGAGACGTCGATCAGGAACACCACCCGCCGGCTCCGTGGCTGCTTCTGCCGCCAGCGCCAGCCAGCCATTTCGCCGCCCTGCTTGAGCTGTGCCCGCAAGGTCCGCCGGTAGTCGACAGCACCACGATGGTGGGGCCGCCGGCGGACGCTGCGCCGCATTGGCGGTCGGACGACGAGGGCGTCGAACATGATCGCCAACCGGGCTCGCTCGGCTTCACTCATCGAGGCAATGTCGCGATGGCGGAGCAGCTCGTCACCACTGGCGTCGGCCCGCAGCAGCTGATCTTGACTGCCGCCATCGGTCGGGTCCGATGGCGCCAGGGTGGCCTGCGGCACCGGACGGGGCGGTTCGTCCTTGCCGCGCCTGGATGTGGCCGAACGGCCGTCGGCGAACCAGGCATGGAACGCCTTGTCATAGACAGCCAGGTCATCGGGTGAGGAGCACAGCGTGGCCCGGCCGGACCAGTAGACACTGGCGCGTCGGTCGGCTCCCGTCTGGGCGACGGCTTGCAGAAATGCCTGCGCTCGATCCTGGCTGACGCCAATCCCGGCAGCAGCGCACACCCGGGTGAAACCGACCAACATCTCATCCGCTGTTGCGGTGCTGATCATGATCTCCGAGGCCATAATGATCAGGAGCCCAGCATGGCGTCGAGCTGGGCGCGGACCCGGTCGGCGTCCTCGCGATACTTGAGCACCACGCCGAGGGTTTCCGCGG
>JBBSQO010000485.1:0-1773 GCA_038244025.1 Propionibacteriales bacterium | reverse complement strand
TGGCCGGCGTGGATGGCGTCGCGGGCGTCACCGACGGTGCTGGCGAGCCAGTTGCCACCGGCGACTGTGCCGAGCCTGGCGTGGATGGCCCCGCGGTGGCAGTCGGCTCGGACCCGGATTGCGGAGGGGACGGCTCGGGCGATGCAGTGGTGCAACCAGTCAGCAGCAATGCCGAGGCCAGCGCCAGCAGGGCTAGCCGGGCGAACGGATGGGAATACTTCACTCAGTGCCTCCAACGGCATCGGGATGTGGCAAACACTACCCAGCGACTGGGCAGTCACGATAACGTCGGTGATGAGGCTGGGAGGCTCCTATGAACATCGGTGAAATCCTGCGGTCCAAGGGCAGCGACGTCGTCGTCATCAGTCCGAGCGCAACTTTGCGCGATCTGATCGCACTGTTGCATCAAGACAACCTGGGTGCGGCCGTGGTCTCAGAGGATGGTAAGTCGATGGCAGGGATCGTGTCCGAGCGCGACATTATCCACTGCCTGGCCACCGGCGCTGATGTTCTCGACGCTTCGGTCGAGTCCATCATGACCACCGACGTGCACACCTGCGTACCATCAGATGATGTGCGCGTACTGGCCGCCTTGATGACAGAGCACCGGATCCGGCATGTCCCGGTGGTTTTCGATGGTGTCCTCAGTGGCATCGTCAGCATCGGCGACGTGGTGAAGAGCCGCTTGGACCAGCTCGAGTTCGAACGCGATCAGCTCGAGGGATACGTCTCCGGCTAGAGGGTTCTCCGGCTAGAGGTTGATCATGTGGCCGGCGACGCCCTCCACCGCCTCCTTCAGAGCTTCAGACAGGGTCGGGTGGGCATGTACGTTGCGCGCCACCTCATGGGCGGTGAGATCCCATTGCTGCGCCAGGGTCAGCTCGGGCAGCAACTCCGTGACATCCGGTCCAATCATGTGGGCGCCGAGGATCTCGCCGTAGGTGGCATCGCCGACGATCTTGATGAAGCCGGTGGCCTCCCCAAGGCCGTGTGCCTTGCCGTTGGCAGAGAATGGGAAGGTGGCGACCGTAACATCGTGGCCCCTGTCCTTCGCCTGCTCTTCGGTGTAGCCAAAGGCGGCCACCTGCGGCTGGCAGTAGGTCGCCCGCGGGATCATGTCGTAGTTGATCGCCATGGTCTCGGCACCGGCAATAGTCTCCGCAGCGACCACGCCCTGGGCCTCGGCCAGATGGGCCAGCATCAGCTTGGCGGTGACATCGCCGATGGCGTAGATGTTCGGTACCGAGGTCCGCATGAACTCGTCGATCTCGATCGCGCCGCGCTCGGTCAGCTGCACCCCGGTCTTGTCCAGCCCATACCCCTCGGTCCGGGGAACGAAGCCGATCGCCTGCAGCACCTTGTCGGCCTCCAGCACCTGGCTGTCCCCACCGGCTGACGGACTGACCGTAACCTTGACCTTGTCGCCGGAGTCGTCGATCGAGTCGACCTTGGTGGAGGTCATCACCTTGACGCCCAGCTTCTTGTACGCCTTCGCGAGCTCGGTCGCCACCTGCGGATCCTCCAGCGGCAGCATCCGTTCCAGGAACTCGACCATGGTGACCTCGACGCCGTAGTTGGCCATCACGTAGGCGAACTCGACCCCGATCGCACCGGCGCCGGCAATGATGATCGACTCGGGCAGCTTGTCGGTCAGGATCTGTTCCTCATAGGTCACCACCCGCTCGCTCAGCTCAGTTCCTCCCAGCAGCTTGGTGGTGGCGCCGGTGGCAATGATGCAGTTGTCGAAGGTGACCTGTTCGTCGCCCTCCTTGC
>JBBSQO010000484.1:0-1781 GCA_038244025.1 Propionibacteriales bacterium | reverse complement strand
CTTCCCGGTGTGATTTGCCAATGGGCTCGAGTTCTCTGTATCGTTTTACTAGATCGTTTCAGAGGAGTGGCTGTGAAAGGAGGGACCATGGGTCGCGTCACCATCAAGACCGTGGCCGCGGCCGTCGGTGTCTCCCCTTCCACGGTGTCGAACGCGTACAACCGTCCGGGCCAGCTCTCCACGGAGCTGCGGGCCACGATCCTGGCCAAGGCAGCCGAGCTCGGCTACGCCGGTCCCGACGCCGCCGGGCGCGCGCTGCGCAGCGGCCGGGCGGGATGCATCGGGGTGCTGTTGACCGAGCGGTTGTCGTACGCGTTCTCCGACCCGTACGCGGTGGGATTTCTCACTGGTCTTAGTGAGGTCGTCGAACGGAACGGCACCAGCATCTTGTTGTTGCCGACTGGCTCCGGCGAAGAGCCCGATGTGACGGCCCTCCGGCAGGCGGCGATGGACGGCCTCACCACCCTGTGTGTTCCCGAGTCACACCCGGCAGCAGTGCTGGCCAAGGCACGCGGGATCCAGCTGGTGGCCACCGATCCCAGCGCCGACCCGCAAGCCGACTGGGTCGCCATTGATGATGAGGCGGCCGGCGCCGAGGTGGGCAGCCACCTGCACCAGCTCGGCCACCGCCGGATTGCCGTGCTGGTCGACTCCAACCGGCCGGCCGGTAGCCGGGCCCGGCTGATGGGCGTCTCGGATGTCACCTGTACGGACTGCTCGGCCCGGCTGCGGGGCTTGCGACGCAGCCTGCCCGATGCCGAGCTCACCATCGTCTCCGGTGGTCACAACGCACTCGCCTCCGGTGCCGGGTCCGCCGGGCTCGTCCTCGATGCGCAGAACCGGCCGACAGCTATTGTCGGCCTGAGCGACGTCCTGGCGCTCGGCGCGATGGATGCCATCCGCACCAGAGATCTGGCCCCCGGCAAGGACATCTCGGTCTGCGGTTTCGATGACATCGGCGCCGCAGCACCAGCCGGGCTCACCACCTTGCGACAGCCAATCGTCGACAAGGGCCGCCGGGTGGGAGAGCTGCTGCTGGACCCGGACCTCACCCAGCGGCAGGTCCTGCTACCGATCGAGCTGGTGGTCCGGTCCAGCACCGGCCCCGCTCCCCGCGGCTGACCAGCAGGCCAATCGAGCCATTGTCCAGCGGCTGTAGACCAGCGCTGAGCGGCTAGGCCTCGCGACCCGCGAACTGCGAGTCGCCAACCGGTTCGTCCCTGCCTGGCTGCCGGCCTGACCCGCAGTCGCTGACGGATCATTGCGACACCTGCCCCAGATGCAGGTTGTCCGGAGATCGATCACCTAGGCTTCTCAAGTGTCTTCCCCACCGGACCGCCTATCCACCGACGTGCTGGCACCGGGCTGGCAAAAAGCCGGCAAGCCGGTCAGTGTTGATCATGAAATTAGTGTCGACCTGGTCGTCGAGGACGCCACCACCGGCTTCTGCGGTGCTGTGCTGCGCTGGGAGAACGGGATCGTGGTACTCGAAGATCGCCACGGCAAGAAGCGCAGCTTCCCCCTCGGTGCCGGGTTCCTGCTGGAAGGAAAACCGGTGACGTTGACAGCTTCGCATCGGAAAGTGGCCGCCCAGCCGGGCCTGACCGCCTCCGGTTCGGTCGCCACCCCGGGCCAGCGTGCCAGGGTGGCGCTGCCGAGCCGGATCTATGTCGAGGGACGTCACGACGCCGAGCTGGTGGAGAAGGTCTGGGGTGATGACCTCCGGCACGAGGGAGTCGTAGTCGAGTTCCTCGGCGGCGTGGATGATCTCGCCAGCATCG
>JBBSQO010000483.1:0-1793 GCA_038244025.1 Propionibacteriales bacterium | reverse complement strand
TCTTCATCACCCACAACCCGTACCACGCCTGGCCGGTTGGTGACCGTTTCGTGGTACTGAAGCGGGGCAAATCCATCTGCGACAAGTCCAAGTCCGAGATGACCCGCGATGGGCTCATCAACCTGATGTCCGGTGGTAACGAACTGGCGGCGCTGGAGGACGAGCTGCAGTCCGGCGGCGCGGCGTAGGCTTCGTCAACTGACCTGACCGACCACACGTCTGCTGAGAAACCCTTGACCAGCAGACACGCGCTGGCCTAGGTTATGTCCTAACATAAGGACATACTTTCGTGGAGTGTGTCGATCCTTGGCTGTTCTTGCGTCAATGCCGACGAAGGGAAATCTCATGTCTCAAGGCACTGCCGACACCGTCGACGTCCCACTGCCACCGGACACCCGCGGTCCGCACTCCAAACGGCTCGGCCTCATCGCGGTCATCGCCACCTTCGGCGGCCTGTTGTTCGGCTACGACACCGGCGTGATCAACGGCGCCCTGGAGCCGATGAAGTCCGACCTCGGGCTCACCGCCGGTACCGAGGGCTTCGTCGTCAGCATCCTGATCTTCGGCGCGGCGTTCGGCGCCCTGATCGGTGGCCGGCTGTCCGACGCCTATGGCCGGCGCCATAACCTGCTGATGCTGGCCGTGGTGTTCATGATCGGCACCCTTGGCTCCGTGCTGTCCCCCTCCTGGGAGGTGCTGGCCGGCTTCCGCTTCATCCTCGGCCTCGCGGTCGGTGGCGCCTCGGCGACCGTACCGGTCTATCTCTCCGAAATGTCCCCGGTAGAGCGCCGCGGCACCATTGTTACCCGCAACGAGGTGATGATCGTCGGCGGTCAGTTCGCGGCGTTCATTATCAACGCGATCATCTTCAACATCTGGGGCCAGCATGACATCATCTGGCGCTTCATGCTGCTCGTTGCACTGCTGCCAGCGATCGGCCTGTTCATCGGCATGTTGCGGATGCCCGAGAGCCCCAGATGGCTGGTCTCCAAGGCCCGCGAAGACGACGCGCTAGCGGTGCTCAGGCAGGTCCGCAGCGAGGAGCGGGCTGTCGCGGAGATGGCCGAGGTGCGGGCCCTGGCCGAGGAGGAGAAGGAGTCCCAGACCGGTGGCGCCTCCGACCTGGCGGTTCGCTGGGTCCGGCGGTTGATCTTCATCGGTTGCGGGCTCGGCATCTTCCAGCAGTTCACCGGGATCAACTCGATCATGTACTACGGCACCCAGCTGCTCGGCGACGCGGGATTCTCGACCAAGGCCGCCATCCTCGCCAACATACTCAACGGCCTGTTCAGCGTGCTGGGTATCTCCGTCGGCCTGGCACTGATGAACCGGATCAACCGTCGCACGATGCTGCTGGTCGGTTTCAGCCTGATCACCTTCTTCCACCTGCTGGTCGGCCTCTCGGCCATGTTCCTGCCCAACGGCACCGGGAAGGCCTACTTCATCCTGGTCTTCGTGGTCTTGTTCGTGTTCAGCATGCAGGGCACCGCCGGGCCACTGGTGTGGCTGATGCTGTCGGAGATCTTCCCGCTGAAGATCCGCAGCTTCGCCATCGGGATCTGCGTGTTCGTGCTGTGGATCGCGAACGCCGCGGTTGCCTTGGCTTTCCCGCCCGTGGTGAAGGCTCTTGGCATCGCACCGACCTTCTTCATCTTCTGCGGCCTGGGGTTGCTGGCCGTTATCTTCATCTACACCCAGGTGCCGGAGACCCGCGGCAAGTCGCTGGAGCAGCTGGAGGACCATTTCCGCAAGCTGTACGGGTAGTTGGCCGGCAACACCTTCATAGACCGTAT
>JBBSQO010000482.1:0-1793 GCA_038244025.1 Propionibacteriales bacterium | reverse complement strand
TCTCTGACGGAGTCCCAATCGAGCCGGGCCAATTGCCCAACCGCGATGCGCCGCCCAACCCTCCTAACCCGGATACGCCGCTCAGCCCGGATCCGCAGCCCAACCCCGGTACGCCGCCCGGCCTTGATCAGACAGCGGTCTGATCGCCTCAATGACGATCACCTTGTTGGTCAATCCGGCAGCCGGCAAGGGGCGCGCGCAGCGGCACCTGGCAGACATCTCTGGCCTGCTCCGTGATGGGCTGGCCGACGTCTCGATTGTGCTGAGCCGAAACTTCGACGATGCGGCCAAACTGGCCGCGGTGGCCGTCACCGAATCCGACGGCCTGATCGTGATGGGCGGCGACGGGATGATGCACCTCGGCGTCAACGCCTGCGCCCAGACATCCGTCCCGCTCGGCCTGATCCCAGCCGGCACCGGCAACGACCTGTGCCGGGGGCTCGGCATCGAAGTCGACCATCCGCTGGCCGCGGCCCGGCACATCATTGCCCAGCGAATGCGTGCCATCGACCTGATCCAGGTGCAGTCTTCGGCCACCGAGTCGGGCCCGTTCGTCGGGACGATCGTCGCCTCCGGATTCGATGCCATGGTGAACCGCCGGGCCAACGCGCTGCCGTGGCCGCACGGCTCGATGCGTTATCCACTGGCCACCCTGGCCGAGCTGCGGGTCTTCTCACCACTGCACTACCGGCTCATCCTCGATGGTGAGCAACGTCACCTGGACGCGATGCTGGTGGCGGTCGGCAACACCCACTCCTATGGCGGTGGGATGAAGATCTGCGTCGGTGCTGACCCCAGCGACGGTCTGCTGGATATCACCATCATCCATCCCGTCAGCCGAGCCAAGCTGCTGCGGCTGCTGCCGCAAATGTACTCCGGCCGGTTCGTCACCGATCCGGCCGTGGAACAGCTTCGGACCGCGCAGGTGGTCATCGATTCCGATGGCGTGGAACCGATGGGCGACGGCGAACCACTGGGCGCCACCCCAATCAGCCTGACCGCTACGCCCGGTGCGCTAACCATCTTCGCCCCGCCCAGTTAATCTGACGGGTTGATGCTCAGTGGCTGCTGAGGTACCCGGCCAGCGAGATGAGTGACGCCAGCACCGCCACCATGAGTGCGACCCCGATCGTGATCAGCAACAGTCGCTGGGTCTTGGTCAGGGGCGTATCCGGGTCCATGGCTTGACGGTATAACCAGCGTCATGCCCGCTGTCCGGTGGCGCCGCGATACGTTGGATGGATCATGGAAGAAGCCCAGGACCTGAGCCCGGCGGAGTCATACCAGAAGTTCCGCAACCAGCAGCTGAGCCCAATGCTAACCGCCTTCGCCGCTGGGTACTCCTTTGCCTTCGATGACTATCAGCGGGAGGCGTGTGCGCACATTGAGACCGGCTCCGGGGTGCTGGTCGCCGCACCGACCGGGGCCGGGAAGACGATCGCCGGCGAGTTCGCCGTCCATCTGGCCCTGTCTCGGGGGCGCAAGTGCTTCTACACGACACCGATCAAGGCGCTCTCCAACCAGAAGTACGCCGACCTGGTCCGCCGGTACGGCTCCGATGCCGTCGGGTTGCTGACCGGCGACTCCTCGATCAACTCCGAGGCAGCCGTGGTGGTGATGACCACCGAGGTGCTGCGGAACATGATCTATGCCGGCTCGTCGACGCTGCGCAACCTGGGTTTCGTCGTGATGGACGAGGTGCACTACCTCGCCGACCGGTTCCGCGGCGGGGTCTGGGAAGAGGTGATCATCGGGCTGGCGGATTCCATCCAGGTGGTCGCGTTGTCGGCGAC
>JBBSQO010000481.1:0-1823 GCA_038244025.1 Propionibacteriales bacterium | reverse complement strand
CCGGGTCCAGTCCTTCCGCCGACGTCTAGCAGGCAGCGGGAAGCCACCGTGTCGGCAGCTGCACTACCCTCGGCTCCTCCCATCGCGTGTACCCGCCCATCGCTCGCCGCGAGGGCTGGAAGTCGCTCTGTTCCGCGATTCACCAGCACCTGGTCCTGATCCTTGTCGGACAGGTATCGATCCCAGGCTTCTGGCAGATACACGATCGGGAACTCCAGCCCTTTGCTGCCGTGCACCGTCATGATCTGTACCGCCTTGGCATCGGTCTCAAGACGGCGGGTGCGTTCGTCCCGGGCGCTGCTCCTGGCCTCGCTCATCCGGGTTTCCAGCCACTCCAGCAGCGCGGTCACACCCAACTGGTCCGACACCATGATCGCGTGCAGGCTCTGACCAATATGGCGCAGGTCGGTCAGCGTCCGCTCGCCACCCGACCGGGACAGCAGCCGCCTGGCCAGCCCGGTGCGCGAGGTCATCGCCTCCAGCAGGGCGGCCACGCCATGGGCAGAGATGATCTTGCTCCAGAGCCGGATCAGCTGGGTCAACTCAGTCATCTGGTCGTTGTCCGCCTTGGCTAGGTCGGTGAACGACCAGCCGAGGAAGCAGGTCAGCGCAGCCCGACGGATGGCTGCCTGGCGGGGCTGGTCGAGCGCCCCGAGCAGGGTGGCCCACTCCTCGGCAACAGCGGTGGCATAGACACTTGTCGCGCCGGTCAACACGGCCGGGATCCCTTGCTGAGAAAGAGCCGCACGGACTTTCTCACCGGTCTTGTTGGTCCGGACCAGTACGGCGACATCGGCCGGGGTGACCGGCCGTACGGTCGGTGCGACGTCACCGACAAGACCGCCGGGGGCGGCTGACGGCAGGTTCAGCTGCGCGTCCGAAGCCAGCAATCCGGCAATGTCGGCTACCAGGTCGCTGAGGATCAGCGGACGTAGCTGGTCAACCTTCGGCAGGGTAGTGCCCTGGTCATCGGGTACCACGCGGAGTCGTACTGGCGTACCGGCCTGGGGATCGAGCCCAAGAAGACGTCGGTCGCGATGATGTGCGGTCACCTGTCGGACCACGATCTCGTCATCACCCAGTGCGGCGCCGCCGAACAGCGTGTCCAGGGCACCCACCAGCGCGGCGTCGGTGCGCCAGTTGGTGGCCAACGTAGCGACCTGGCTCGCCTCACCGACGGCGTGGAGGTAGGAGAAGACGTCCGCTCCGCGGAAGGCGTAGATCGCCTGCTTCGGATCGCCAATCAGGACCAGTCGTGAATGCCCGTGGAAGGCCCGCCGCAGGATGTCCCATTGCACCGGGTCAGTGTCCTGGAACTCGTCCACTAACACCACCTGATAGCGATCCCGTAACCGTCGGGCGGCGACTTCGCCGTTGACCGGATGGGTTAATGCCTGCTGCAGATCGGTCAGCAGGTCGTCGTAGGTCACCAGCCGGCCGCGAGACTTGCGGCGGAGCAGCTCATTGCGTACGTCGGTGGCGAACCGGAGTCGCTGGACTGCTCGGTGATTGCTTGGCAGGCTGACGATGCTGTCGCTGGTGGGGGCCAGCTCGGCGCCGGCAAAGTCGATGAGCTGACCGGCCATGGTCAGTGCCTCATCGAAGGAGAACGGAGGATCCTCATCAGCAGTGGCAAACTGGCGCAGATAGCAGTCGGCGGTGACCTGACGAGTCAGGACGCTGAGGTTTTCGACCAGCACGCTGTCCTGCTCCTTGTCGCCGAGGATGCCAAGCCCATCCAGCATCCGGTCGCAGAACTGGTGAGTGGTGGCGATGGTTGCGGAATCGAAGTCGGCCAGGGCTCGGGAGATGCGCCAATGTCT
>JBBSQO010000480.1:0-1833 GCA_038244025.1 Propionibacteriales bacterium | reverse complement strand
CCGACCCGCTGATAAGTCGCGATCACGATGGCGCAGACCGGACGAACGACGCATTGGACGGAGGTCAGCAGCTGACCACTGGGCGAGTATTGGCCGCCACGGCCGATGGACAGATCCTCGAGGCTCATCTCCAGCTCCTGCTTGACATTGCTGTGGCTTGCTCCGCTGTGTTCCACGAACAGCCCGGCGCCTGAGCCGTCGTCGCGGTGGGACCAGGCAACGCCGGCCCACGCTTGTTCGCCCGGAGTAGTGGCGTAGGCATCGGCGTAGACGCAATACAGAGCATCACCATGCTCGCCGACGAGTTGACCGCCGCCGTCCACTTCCTGCACCCAGCTGCCGGCCGGGATGACGGAGCTCAGCCGCACCAGGTTGAAGTCTGCGACACCGGCATTGCGCAGGGCGGCATCGAAGGCCGATAACCGGGTCCGCCCGGTTCCGGTGCCGCGACTGACCCGGATCGTCAGTGCGGCCGTGGTGCCCAGTCGTGCCGGAGCGTGGACGCGGTGCCGGATCTGGGCGGTTTGCATCATGTCCTTAGGTATCTGAGTGGTGCCAAAACCCCGATGATCATCGACCCAGTGGTGAACCGTCGCCTGCTTGACGGTTCTGTACAGTCCCATTCATGGTAATCATAGCAACTCGGACTGCAAAGGGCAGAAACTCTGAGCACCAAGCGAGGCAGCCAGCTAGCTCATCGCCGCCGATCTGGTCTGGTCGGCTCGTCGATCGCGACCAATGGCGTAATCGATCAGTTCGAGCACCCGATCCTCAAGCTCCTGCGGGCTGACCCGACTTTTGGTCAGGAAGAGGGTACGGCCAAGCCGAAGTTCTTCCTTTTCCTCATCAGCCACATCGGTGGCGCTGTAGACGACCAGCGGGATATGGGCGAGCCTGCCATCACGGCGCAGGGCGGCGACGAGCTCGGCCCCGTCTCCGTCCGGGAGATGCAGGTCAAGGACGATGAGCTGTGGTGGCGATGTCTGGCAGCAGGCAAGCGCCTTGGCACCGGTGCCAGCATGGACGACGCTCAGACCAGCCCGCTCCAGCAGCGCTTGGATGACCGTTGCGAGGTCCTCGTCATCTTCAATGATGAGCACTTCACTCTGCGATTGGTGCCCGGCGATGGCCATGGCGACAGTCCGGACCAGCCGGTCGTCATCGATGGGCTTGATCAGCCAGCCGTCCACCTGGTCCGCCAGGCCGCGATCCGTCGAGGGTCCAAGTCCGGAGATGAGGATGACCGGGATGTCCCGAGTATGGTGACTGCTCCGCAACGCTGCCAGCACACCTGCGCCGCCGGAGCCCGGCATCACCAGGTCGAGCAAGATGACATCCGGGCGGTCGATCTTCACCCGCTCAATGGCGTCCGGCCCATTCGTCGCTCCTATCGGCCGATAACCGCGGCGAGCCAGCACGGCAGACAGGACCGTGACCACGTTCCCATCATCATCGCAGACCAGGACAGTCGGGCGCTCGTCCCGGCTCGCCAGCTCCGTCAGCGGGAGTGTCGGGTTGGCCACTTCAAGGGCGCTCGGTAGCGTGAAGAAGAACATCGTTCCGTCCAGAGTGCCGTTCTGCGCCCAGATTTTCCCCCCATGGCGTTCGACAATGCTGCGACTGATGGCCAGCCCGAGTCCACTGCCACCCTTGTCCCGGGCATCGGAGGAGTCAACCTGTTCGAAGCGGGTGAAGATGCTGCCCAGCTTCTCGGCTGGTATTCCTCGGCCATGGTCGGTGACCTGGAACTGGACCATCCCATCTTCGGTGGAGGTGGCGCCCTCCACCTCAGAGTGCGCTGGGGGAAACGTGATGGCGTTACCGAGCAGGTTG
>JBBSQO010000479.1:0-1837 GCA_038244025.1 Propionibacteriales bacterium | reverse complement strand
GCGGCGTACGGTGCTGCGCCGGACCGCCGACGACGATGACCCCTTCGAGCGGCCGATCGTGGCCAACGCCGACCAGCTGGTGATCGTCACCGCACTCGCCGACCCACCCCCACGGACCGGCATGATCGACCGGATCCTGGTGGCCGGCTTCGACGCCAGGCTTGCTCCACTGCTCTGCCTGACCAAGGCGGACCTGGCGCCCCCCGACGAGCTGGTCGCCGCCTACGAGCCACTCGGGGTCCCGGTCGTCACCGTCGAACCGGACTCCGACCTGAGCAGGGTGCGGGATGCTCTGTACGGGCACTGGAGCGTCTTCGTCGGTCACTCCGGCGTCGGTAAGTCCACCCTGGTCAATGCGCTGATCCCTGGTGTTGACCGAACCATCGGCGTCGTCAACGAGGTCACCGGCCGCGGCCGGCACACCTCGACCTCGGCCATTGCGCTGGAACTGCCCGAGCACGCCGGCTGGGTGATCGACACGCCGGGAGTACGGTCCTTTGGGCTCAGCCACGTCACGCCGGCCACCATCATCGCCGCCTTCTCCGACCTGGACGCCTGCACCGGCGAGTGCCCTCGGGGATGCACCCATCGGACCGGTGCGCCGGGCTGCGGTCTGGATGCCGCGGTCGCGCGAGGGGAGCTGTCACCCATCCGGCTGGCGTCTTTCCGCCGGATGCTCAGCCACGACCAGTAGCCTACGAGCATGCCGACAACGCCCCATACCGGACTGACCGACGATCTGCGGCTGGCCCACCTGCTGGCCGATGACGCCGACTCGCTCACCATGAGCCGGTTCAAGGCCCTCGATCTGCATGTCACCTCGAAGCCGGATCTGACCCCGGTCACCGATGCCGACACCGCAGTCGAGGAGATGCTGCGCAAGACACTGTCCCGCGCCCGGCCGCGCGATGCGGTGCATGGCGAGGAGCTGTCCGACACCGGATGGGGCCCCCGGCGCTGGGTGATCGACCCGATTGACGGCACCAAGAACTATGTCCGTGGCGTCCCGGTCTGGGCCACCCTGATTGCCCTGATGGTCGAGACCGAGGTGGTCGTCGGCCTGGTCAGTGCCCCGGCCCTTGGCCGGCGATGGTGGGCCAGTGCCGGTGGCGGTGCCTGGGCCGGTAAGTCCCTGATGTCGGCGTCGGCCTGCCACGTCTCCGATATCGCAGCCATTGAGCACGCTTCGCTGTCCTACAGCTCGCTCGGTGGCTGGATCCAGACCAGCTATGGCCAGCCGTTCGTTGACCTGATGCGCCGCTGCTGGCGGACCCGGGGGTACGGAGATTTCTGGTCCTACATGCTGCTGGCCGAAGGCGCGGTGGACATCGCCTGCGAGCCTGAGCTGGCCCTGCATGACATGGCCGCCTGTTCGGTCATCGTCACCGAAGCTGGCGGAACCTTCACCAACCTGGACGGCAAACCGGGGCCCTTCGGCGAAGGAGCCTGTGCAACCAACGGCCGGCTGCATGAGATGGTGCTGACCCAGCTGGGCGGCGACGGCGGCCCAGCCGATGCGGAGCCTGCTGGTGGACTGGCGGATGCCGATCCGGCCGATGGCCGAGGGAACTGACCACCATGACCGGCGCGGTGGGCCTGCTGCTGGCTGCTGGGGCCGGTCGTCGCGCCGGCGGTCCCAAGGCATTGCGGATCGACGCGGGGGGCACCTCCTGGCTGCAACGGAGTCTGCGGGTGCTGAGTGCGGGGGGTTGTGCGGAGCTGGTGGCGGTACTCGGCGCCCAGGCCGACGAGGCGCGCGGCCTGCTGGTGGGTGAGCCCAGCCCCCAGCTACCGCCGCTGCACGTGGTGGTGGCCCGGGCCTGGGCCGCGGGCTTGG
>JBBSQO010000478.1:0-1839 GCA_038244025.1 Propionibacteriales bacterium | reverse complement strand
CGGGCCGGCCAGAGGTCCGGCTGGAGGGCGAGCAGCTTGGTGATCTGACGGTGGTGCACAACTACGGACACGGCGGCAACGGGGTCTTCTGGTCCTGGGGATGCGCCCATGAAGTGGCCCAGCTCTGTTCCTGAGTCTTCAGGCTGCCGCACCCTGGAGGACTCGGTCCACCCCGTCTGCATCTTCGTGGGTACGCCACCAGATTGAGCCGATCGACAATCACACCTGCTCGGCGGGTCGACCGTTGACTATAGTCATGGCCATGGGATGGGAGGTTAGTTGACCTGGACCAAGTCAGTTCTTGGAGGCGCGCAACAACTGGTCGCAGCTCATCAAGGCGGTCCAGACGGGCCAGGAGGTGGTGATCGCTAAAAGTGGCGAGCCCGTCGCCAGGTTCGTTCGTGCCGATCACCACAATGGCCGGGGGATCGCCACCGGGGGTGGGCTGGGATTGGGCCGCGCCGGTCGAGCCTGCCGAGACCACGTTGGGCTGACCTGCTTACCCGTCCGAACAGTCGATGACCCGGGTAGGAGTGATGATCACGTCCACCGGCCGGTCCCAGAGGTGGATCGGCAGCTCGTCCATCACCTCCTCGTCATTGAGCAGCAGGCAGATCGGAGTCCGAGGATCTGCGTACGCCAGCGCGCGGTCGTACCATCCTGCACCCCGACCCAACCGCTGACCGGACGGGGAACCGGCAACGCCGGGGCAGATGATCACATCGGCCTCACCGAGGGCCGCTGCTCCCAGTGGTGGCGACATCGGCTGCAGGATCGAGAACCGGCCGGTCTGCAGTCGCTCAGGGCCCTCGTAGCGGGCCCAGTCGGGTGTCAGCTGGGCCGAATCGGGATCGGCGCTGGTCGCCTCAGGCTTGGCGCCGCTCTCGACCGGCTCGGCTGACGCACTGTGTGGCTCGGCTGGCGTGCTGGTCTCGGCCGCCGGCGGGGCCGGTGGGCCCAGGACCGGCAGCAGGACCGGGATCCGATGTGCGCTCAGCCAGCTGACCATTGCCAAGGTGCTGGGCTCGGTACCGTGGGAAAGGTAGGCCGCGACCGTGAGATCAGGCGCCAGCGAAGGCTGCAGGAACTGCTGCAACAGCGCGAGCCGAGTGGTGTCCCGTTCGGCCCGGGCTTCGGCCGGTCGAGCTCCACGCCGGAACTCAACGGCGTGCCGAAGCAGGCCCTTCGCCTCTCGGAGCGCCTCGATATCTGCCGCGGACTGCTGCTCGCCGGAGTGGGAGCTGAACTCGGGAAGGGACATTCCCTTAGGGTAAGGCCATGCCCTTGTTCGGCCGGAAAAAGAATCAGCTCCCCGATGACGTAGAGCCGGTGGCGAGGCCGTCGTTGCCCGATCCGCCCGCCCCCAACGCGGCCGGGCTGCGCTCGACGCCCGACCATCGGGAGTATCTGTTGTCGCTGGTGGAGGAGCTGCCACCGTTCGGGCAGCAAATTCTCGACGCTCTCGACCTGAGCCTGTGCGAGGAGATCGTCTCGGGTGTGGACCTGCCGGGCTTTGACAACTCCGCGATGGACGGCTATGCCGTGCTCGCCGACGATGTCGCCGCGGCGAGCGAGGACCGGCCGGTCATCTTGCCGGTCATCGGAGAGGTGGCAGCCGGCCAGTCAGCCGGGCATCCGTTGTCGCCCGGTACGGCAATGAAGGTCATGACCGGCGCGCCGCTGCCGCCAGGAGCCGATACCGTGGTGGCGTATGAGTTGACCAACCGCGGCACCGACGACGTCCAGATCTATGCCGCCCCGAAGCTCGGTCAGCACATTCGGCGTCGGGGTGACGATGTCGAAGCTGGCTCCTCGATCCTGGCCTACGGCACTACCCTG
>JBBSQO010000477.1:0-1849 GCA_038244025.1 Propionibacteriales bacterium | reverse complement strand
GTCGTCGTCGGCGTCCTCGATGACGACCAGCTGCCCATCGACGGTCATCCCCCGATAAAAGTCGCTAATAAGCATAGTTCCCAACCCTATCCAAGCCGCTAACCGGCACGGACCGGACTACGGTCACCCGTTTCCCTGGCTGTGCGGGATAACGCGGCCGGAACCGGGGTACCATCACCGGTTTCCCTGGCTGTGCGGGATAACGCGTCCCGCAGTACCGTCACTCCGATCCGGCCGCCCACTTCACCGCAGCAGGACGATGATGGCGGCGACGCCAACGCCAACGATGATCACCCGATAGACGGTCTGCGGCAGCTTGCGGCCGATCGTGCCGCCGACCTGTGCCCCGAGGATGGCGCCGACCGCGACCGCACCTGCGGCCCACCAGTTCACGTCCGCCACGATGACGAAGACCACCGCCGCGACACCGTTGGCGATCAACGCCAGCACATTCTTCACCGCATTGATCCGGGCCAGGCTCTCGGCCAGCCCGATGCCCATCACGGCAATCAGCAGGACTCCCTGGGCGGCGCCGAAATAACCGCCGTACACGCCGGTCAGCCCCACCGCTAGCCAGAGCCAGACCGAGCCATGCGCCGGGCTCTCTCTGGTGCCGAGCCGCTCACGACGGGCAGCCATCGCCTTGGCCAGCTTCGGCTGGATGATCACCAGCACACAACCGATGCCGATCAGCACCGGGACGATCGAATTGAAAGCACCCGGCGGCAGGGTCAACAACAGTACGGCGCCGATCAGGCCCCCGATCAAGGACGCCACACCGAGACGGATCACCCGACTCCGCTGCCCCACCAGGTCCCGCCTGGTCGCCAGCGCACCGGACAGCGACCCGGGAGTCAGGCCAACATTATTGGATACGTTGGCTGTCACCGGCGGAAGCCCGAGCGCCAGCAGCACCGGGAAAGTGACCAGGGTGCCAGACCCGACAACCGTATTGATCATCCCGGCCGCTCCGCCGGCCGCCGCGATGGCCAGCAGCTCGAGCCAGCTCATCGCCCCAGACTTTTCCGGCCGGAGGTGCCACTATCCACGCGCTGTCTGCCTGTCGTGCCGGAGCGAATGGCTACTGGTTGGGCTGGTCGGAATCGTTGTGCGGGTACGGCTGGCCCGAGTCATCTCCCGCTGGAGCCGAGAAGCCTGGGGCGTCGGCGGCCTGGTGCTCCGCCCGCGACTGGCCATCCGCTGCGTTCGCGGTCGACGCACCCTGACTTTCCCGCTGTTCGGCGCCTCCCTGAATCTGGCCTGCCTGACCGGCCGGGGACTGCTGCTGGCCGCTGCCAACCGCAGCCGGACCGTTGTGCGAGGACGACCGTCCGAGCTTGCTGGCCCCCGAACCCTTCTCTAGCTCCTGCGCGGCCTTGATCGCCTCGTTGACCGCCTTCTGCGACGCTACTTCGTCGGCGTCCTTGGACTCCTTGATCTCCTGCTGGACATTGACCTTGTCAGGCGCGGAGAAGTCTCCGACCGCCTGCTTCGGGATCGCGGAGGTGGCCTGGCCGACCGCACTGCCGAGGCCTTCCAGAGCCTTGTTCAGCTCCGACGGGACGATCCAGACCTTGTTGGCGTCGCCGCGGGCGATGCTTGGCAGCATCTGCATGTACTGGTAGGCCAGCAGCGCCTGGTCCGGCTGTCCGGCGTGGATGGCGTTGAAGACCGTCGAGATGGCCTGAGCCTCACCTTCGGAGCGCAGCATCTGGGACTGTCGGTCGGCCTGGGCTCGGAGCACGGCCGCCTCCCGATCGCCCTGGGCACGCAGGATGGAAGACTCACGGTCACCACCGGCATTGAGGATATGGGACTGCCGCTGACCCTCGGCAAGCAGGATCTGGGC
>JBBSQO010000476.1:0-1879 GCA_038244025.1 Propionibacteriales bacterium | reverse complement strand
GACTGGGCACCGTCCTGGCCAGGGGACTGGCAGACCCGCTGCATGATCAGCTGGTGCTGGCCCATGCGGCCATCAACCTGCTCGGCTGGATGGGTTTGACGATCATCGGAACCCTGGTCACTCTCTGGCCGACTATGCTGCGGACCCGCATTGTCGACAGCGCAGAGAGAGCGACCCGTACCGCCTTGCCGGTGTTGCTCGGCTCGTTGCTCATCATTGCGGCCGGTGCGCTGGCTGGATTGTTGTGGCTGGCCGTACTGGGGGTGATCGGCTACCTGGTCGGGCTCGGTCTCGCCGCTCGGCCGTTCCTCGCCACCGCGCGGAACAAGCCGCCGGCCTCGTTTGCGACCTGGTCGGTCTTTGCCGGCCTCAGCTGGTTTGTCGGCTGTCTGGTGGCGCTGGCCATTGGCCTGGCGACCGCCGGGTCCTGGGCCGAGGCGGGCCAGCGGTTCGCAGCGCTCACACCCCTGCTCGCCGCCGGTACGGCTGCCCAGGTGCTGCTGGGGGCGCTCACCTACCTGATTCCAATGTCGCTCGGCGGCGGCCCGACCCCGGTCCGGGCAGCGAGCACGGAGATGGATCGCGGCGGGGCGCTGCGGATCACCGTGGTCAATGCCGGGCTGCTGCTCTATGCGTTACCGTTGCCGAGCGCCGTACGGGTGCTGAGCTCGGCGATGGTGCTGGCCGGTCTGGGTAGCTTCATTGTGTTGATGCTGTTGGCCGTACGGGCCTCCCACCGGACCCGGAAGACATCAGCGGAGCTGGGAGCCGGAAACATCCAGCGCCGCCGCCTGGTGCCAGTGGACCCGCCGGCCGGTCGGCGCCGGGGGATGATGGCGACCGGCCTGGCGCTGGTGCTGCTGGCCGTGGCCGGTGGGGTGGCTTTCGATCCCGGCTCGCTGCCAGCTGCGACAACTGCCGTGGCGGCGTCCGGTGATATCACGCCGACCGGGCAGACTACCAAGGTCACCGTCCAGGCCAAGGGCATGCGGTTCACCCCAGCGCGGATCGAGGTCCCCGCCGGCAACCGGTTGGTGATCACCGTGCACAACACCGACACCACCACGGTGCATGACCTGGTGCTCGACTCGGGCGCCAACAGCGGCCGGCTGGCACCGGGAGAGTCTGCAGGTGTTGACGTCGGTGTCGTCGGCCGCAACATCGCCGGCTGGTGCTCGGTGGTCGGCCACCGACAGATGGGCATGGTGTTCAGCGTGGTGATGGTCGGCGGTCCAGCCAGCACCCAGCCGGGTGCTCGGGCCCTGCCGGGTGGTCAGACCCAGCACGGTGATCATGGACAGCAGCAGGGCGGTGATGCGGCCGATGACCTCGACTTCATGGCCGCTCCTGGCAAGAACTTCACCGGCTACAACCCCGTACTGCCGGCGCTAGAGAAGGGCCGCGTGCATCGTCATACGTTCACCGCCCGGGATGTTGTCCGTGAGGTTGCCCCCGGCGTCACCCAGCGACTGTGGACCTTCAACGGGACCGCCCCCGGGCCGGCCCTGCATGGCCGGATCGGCGACATCTTCGAGATCACCTTGGTCAACGACGGGGACATGGGCCACTCGATCGACTTCCACGCCGGTTCACTGGCGCCGGACCGGCCGATGCGCACCATCAAACCGGGGGAGTCGCTGGTGTACCGGTTCACCGCCACCAAGGCCGGGATCTGGATGTACCACTGTGCGACGATGCCGATCTCCGCACACATCGCGAACGGCATGTTCGGGGCCGTGGTGATCGACCCGCCGGGGCTGGGAAAAGTCGACCGCAGCTATCTGGTGGTGCAGTCGGAGTACTACCTGGGGCCCGAGGGCGGCACCGTCGATGTCGACAAGATCAGGGCCGACAAGCCTGATGCGGTGGTGTTCAACGG
>JBBSQO010000475.1:0-1898 GCA_038244025.1 Propionibacteriales bacterium | reverse complement strand
TTTCCGGGCTGCGACATCCCGCCGGAATGGTGCGAGCGGCACCACGTCACCGAATGGTACTGGAGTGTCTCCGGCCGAGAGAACACTGTTGGTGATCCATGGTGGACCGGATTGGGACCACTCGTACCTGCTGGAACCGCTGGCAGCATTGACCGGTGATCACCACGTGCTGTTGCCCGACCTACGCGGCTGCGCCGGTCCGCCGATTGGCTGGGGTCATGGCTGGCCGGGGAACTCTCCTCCCCGCGATCAGATGCGGCTCTCAAACGCCTGCAGAAGTTGAGCAAGCCGCTCTTGCTGTTGATGGCCGGCAGGACATGACCTTCCCGGTGGGCCTGGCCGAGCAGGCGGTCCAGCTGTCACCGAAGGCCCATGCCGCCATTATCAAGAACGCTGTCACATGGCGCACGCGGATCAACCCAGTGGATGGCTCAGCTGCGTCCGAGACTTTCTGGAGTGATGTTTGCCCGCAGGCACATGGCAGAATCGCCTGCACCATGACGCTCCAAACCATCGAGATCGAGTCCCTTGCCGAGTTCGACGCCCACATCCGGCACACCACCCGGCTGGACGGCTGGTTCCTGCAGTCCATCGACCTGACCGGCCGCGCGGAAATCCTCGCCTCGGTGGATCCAGCCGGTGCCGTCTTCCTGGGCTGCGCCCTCACCAAGGACACCAAGGCGGATTTGTTGTCCCACGGCGCCCTGCTCTTTCCCCCGCTGCCCGATCTTCCTTTCAACCCGTATCGCACCTCGCTGTACGACACCAGCGAGCTCTTCGGTGACGGGAGTTACAGCGGCGGGGATGATGCAGCCATTTACGCCTGGTTCAAGTCATCGGCACGATCACACTCGCTGCCGCGCTCATTGGCGATCGCCCTGCACGACCACGCCATTACCGAAGCCCTGGACGAGGTGGCGCCGGCTGCCAATCGGCGTCAGGTCGTCGGGGTGATGGGTGGCCACGCGCTGGCCCGGAACGATCCCGCCTATCGTGCCGCCGCAGAGCTCGGCTTGCAGCTGACCCTGGGTGGCAGAACGGTCCTCACCGGCGGCGGGCCTGGAGCCATGGAGGCCGCCCATCTTGGCGCCTACCTGGCCGGTTATCCCGATGCCTTCGACGAAGCCCTGGCGAATTTGGCTAAGGTCCCCACCTTCCGTCCCAGCCTCGATGACTGGGCGGCAACGGCCTTGCGGGTAAGAAAGTCCCTCCCGGTCGAGGGCGCCGGCCGAAGTATCGGCGTGCCGACCTGGTTCTACGGGCACGAACCGCCCAATGCCTTTGCCACCGAGGTCGCCAAGTACTTCACCAATGCCCTCCGCGAGGACACCCTGCTGGCTCGCTGCCGGGGCGGGATCGTCTATCTGCCTGGCCAGGCCGGCACCGTGCAGGAGATCTTTCAGGCCGTCACCGAGAACTACTACGCCGCCGACCAGACCGAGATTGCGCCGATGATTCTGGTCAACTGCCACTACTGGACCGAGCACTTCCCCGCCTGGCAGCTGCTGGACAGTCTCGGCCACAATCGGCGGATGGGAGCCTCCGTCCACTGTGTGGACACGGTTGACGACGCGACCAGCATCCTGCTTGACCGTTTTCCGTAAGAGGGTCGAGAGTAGATAAATGGAACACGGTGACTTTCACGAGACGCGCCGGACACGGCGACCGCGTTCGCGCTACTGACCTCCTGGGCCAGCGGCGACGGATGGTGGCAGCAGGCCACCCACTGGGCCCCCGTCGAGACCTGAGCGAGCAAGCCTCGGCGGAGATCGCGGCGCCTCCTGCGACGCCTCGTACCAGGACGCCGCCCACCCACCTAGCTCATGTACTACAGATGCGTAGTACGATCGAACTTATGCGACAGATACCGGTTCGTGAGTTGAACCAGCACACCGCCG
>JBBSQO010000474.1:0-1899 GCA_038244025.1 Propionibacteriales bacterium | reverse complement strand
CGGCGTACGGCTCACCGTGGAGACCTGTCCGCACTACCTCTCCTTTGCCGCCGAGAACATTCGCGAGGGCCAGACCCCGTTCAAGTGCTGCCCGCCAATCCGAGAGGAAGGCAACCGGGAGAAGCTGTGGCAGGCACTGGCCGAGGACGCGATCGACTGCGTGGTCAGTGACCATTCACCCTGCGTACCGGAGCTCAAGCAGCTGGAGACCGGCGACTTCGGCACCGCCTGGGGCGGTGTGACCTCGCTCCAGGTCGGTCTGCCGGCTATCTGGACCGAGGCAGCGCGTCGCGGCCATGCCTTGGCCGACGTGGTGCACTGGATGGCCGAAGGGCCGGCCCGGCTCGTCGGGCTGGAACGCAAGGGCGCTATCCAGGTGGGTCATGATGCCGACTTCGCCATCTTCGCCCCAGATGATCATTTCGTGGTGGACACCGCAACACTGGAGCACCGCAACCAGGTCTGCCCGTACGCAGGGATGGATCTGGCTGGTGTGGTGCGCTCCACCTGGCTGCGCGGGACCAAGATCAACACTGTCACACCGCAGGGGCAGTTCCTGATCCGAGGACAGTCATGAGGAGAACCAAGTCGTGAGGAGATCAATATGTCGGAACAAGTGATCGCGAAGCAGCTGAGCACCGGAGACGAGGCCCCCGACTTCCGGCTGACCGGGGCCGACGGCAAGGACGTGTCACTGGCGGACTTTCACGGACAGAATGTGGTGGTCTACTTCTATCCGAAGGCTGGCACCCCGGGCTGCACCTCCGAGGCCTGTGACTTCCGTGATCAGCTGTCCTCGCTGAAGGGCGCCGGGTACCAGGTGCTCGGCATCTCACCCGACGCCGTCTCCGACCTGCAGGCTTTCGCGGCTGAGCAGGGCCTCAACTTCCCGGTGCTGGCCGACCCGGATGCCCAGGTGGCGAAGACGTACGGGGCGTACGGGGAGAAGGAGATCAACGGCCAGAAGATGACCGGCCTGCTGCGCTCCACCGTGGTGCTGGACGGCGAGGGCACGGTGCGGCAGGCTGAGTACAACGTCGAGGCAAAGGGTCACGTGGCCCGGCTTCGTTCCGAGCTCGGCATCGACTGAGGAACCTCCATCCTCGGCGACTTCTGGCCATCCAACTGCTGAAGGGCACCATCATGAGCACCTATTACTCACCCGAGGGCGGACTGCCCGGGCAGACCGAACTACTCACCGGCCGGGCTGTCGTCAAGGAGGCCTACACGGTCATCCCGCGTGGTGTGCTGCGCGATATCGTGACCAGCAACCTGCCCGGCTGGGACCAGACCAGGGCCTGGATCCTGGCCCGCCCGATTGCCGGCTTCGCAACCACCTTTGCCCAGCTGATCGTTGAGGTCTCGCCCGGTGGTGGCAGTTCACATCCCGAGCCCGAATCTGGCGTCGAGTCGGTGGTGTTCCTGACCCAGGGAACACTGCAGCTCACTCTGGATGGGGAGCAGCACACCCTCCAGGCCGGTAGCTATGTCTACGCGGCAGCTGGCTCGGACTGGTCACTGAGCAACGACGGTAGCGAGGTGGCAAGTTTCCAGTGGGTCCGCAAGGCCTACGAGCCGCTGGAGGGCTACACCGCGAAGTCCTTTGTCACCAGTGACGCCGACACGGCGCCGACTGCGATGGCAGACACCGATGAGCGTTGGGTGACGACCCGGTTTGTCGACCCAGGGGATCTGGCGCATGACATGCATGTCAACATCGTCACCTTCGAGCCGGGCGCGGTAATCCCCTTCGCCGAGACCCATGTGATGGAGCACGGCATCTATGTCTTGGAGGGCAAGGCGGTGTACCGGCTCAACGATGACTGGGTCGAGGTGGAGGCCGGTGACTTCCTCTGGCTGCGCGCCTTCTGCCCGCAGGCCTGCTATGCCGGCGGCCCT
>JBBSQO010000473.1:0-1909 GCA_038244025.1 Propionibacteriales bacterium | reverse complement strand
CGCATCGCCGACCTGGCCAATCAACCGGGCAAACACCTCCCGGATCGGTGCCAAGGCGCGGGTCACCGGATCAACGAGCTTTCCCGACACACCAAAACGCGCTGCCCGCCAATATGCGGCCCGCAGCAGGTCGGCCCGCAGTGCTGTTGGCGGCCGGCCTTGTGACCACTGACCCGCTGCGGTATGCACCAGTGCCCTGGCCAACGCCGCCACCAGGAGCGCGTCGTCCACCTCGGTGCAGACATCGGCTACCCTGATCTCCACCGTTGGATAGGCTGTGGACATCCGAGCGTCCAGATAGATCATCCCCTCATCAAGGGCTGCTCCCCACTCGATCAACGTGGCGACGGTCGATCGATAGGTGGCCACATCACCGAACAGCTCCCCGGTGCCGGCCGACGGCCAGCGGGTCCAGATCTGGGACCGCCAGCTGGCGTAGCCGGTATCGGCGCCCTGCCAAAACGGCGAGTTGGCGCTCAGCGCCAGCAGTGTCGGAAGCCAGACGCGGATGCGATCCAAGACCCCGACTCCTTCCTCATCGCCGTCGACCTCGACATGCACATGCATGGCTCCGACCAGGGCCTGTCGGCTGATTTCACCATAGGTATCCCTGATCCTCAGGTACCGTGGCTTAGCGGTGATAGTGGGCTCCACCGTTGCCAGCACCGGCGTGGGTACCGCCACCGCAGCCGCATCGGCCGTCTCGGCGGCCTCACCGGCCAGTCGCCGAGCTCCTCTGAGCTGGCGGTCGAGCTCGGCCAGCGACTCACAGGGCTCGGTCTGGGTCTCGATCTGGTGCAGGAACAGCTCGTGTTCAACTGTCTGGTCAGCGGTGGCGGGGACATCGTTCCGGTCGCGATGGGATCGCAGCGCCATCCGGGAGACCGACATGAGTTCGCCGGTGTCTGGATCGACCAGCATCAGCTCTTCCTCGACACCGACCTTGCGTGAGCTCACTGCTGAAGTCTGCCGTACCCAGTCCGGCGCAGATTCGGCGGCGCACCTATCCAGGCTCACCATGCTCTTGCGAAGCAGTGTTACCCGGAGCGCGACGGCGGCCGTCAGAGCAGGTTGCGCAGCACCGTGTAAACGACCGCGAGCAGCAGAAAGAGGAACGTCCACTGCGTTGGACGGATGCGACGGAGACGCCCCGCAACCGCCGCCGGTGGTCGGACCTTCGGCCCGCCTAGCGACTCCACTCCCCACAGCACGCCCAGTACCGTGACAACCAGCAAGCCGATCAGTAAGGCTGGGTTGTACCGAAAGGCCGCCACCAGGTCGAGGCGCAGCAGGGAGCTGCCCAACCGGGTACCGCCGCACAGCGGGCAGTCCCAACCCGTCAAGGCGCGGAACGGGCACGGTAACCCGAGACCAGTCGACGCATAGAGAGCAGAAAGTGCCACACCATAGACGCCGAAGACAACCAGAGAACCCAAGGCCCGGCTGGCATTGAACGGCTTCGGCGAACCAGTGCGGTTCACCGTGGAACTGACGGGGGATGGCACCCGTCCATTATCGCCGCCAGTGGCTTACTGTCGAACGCCCGAGACTCGCCACGGCGACCGTGTCCCTACACTTGCCAGACTGGAAACGATGGAAGGCACTCAATGAGCAACCAGAATCCACCGGAGTGGGGCGACCAGCCCAACCATGATCCATACCAGCAGGCCGGCCCGGCAACGGACAAGGCCAGCCTGGCTATGGGCAGGACCAGCGGGACACGGGCAACCGGACTACGGGCAGGGTCAGGGCAACGACCAAGGCATGCCGATAGGCGGCTCGCCGGATTATGCGACCTGGGGCAAACGCGCGCTCGGTGGGTTGAGCGACTTCGGCCCCAATATCGTGATTACGGTGATCGTTGAGATCCTGTACTTCAGGTCGCTCGGCAATATGCAGATGCAGACCT
>JBBSQO010000472.1:0-1916 GCA_038244025.1 Propionibacteriales bacterium | reverse complement strand
CTGGAGCGTGGTTTGATCGAGAGGCTGGGAGCCGACCTTGGTGGCCGGCTGAGAGCCGGCCGGTCCCGCAATGACCAGATTGCCACCTTGCTCCGGTTGTACCTGCGGGATACGCTCCGGGCGGTCGTCGCCGACGTGCTGGCGGTAGTGGGATCCTTACACCGGCAGGCGACGGACCATCTGGGCGTCGCCATGCCAGGGCGTACCCACTTGCAGGCAGCGCAACCTGTACTGTTGTCGCATCACCTGCTGGCCCATGCCTGGCCGCTGCTGCGGGACTGTGACCGGATCAGAGATCTCGACAAGCGCCTGTCAGCCAGCCCGTACGGGTCCGGTGCACTGGCGGGTACCTCACTTGGGTTGAACCCTGAGGCGGTCGCCGCAGACCTCGGATTTGCTTCCAGCGTCGACAACTCCATTGACGGCACAGCTTCCCGCGACGTGGCCGCAGAGGCAGCCTTCGTGCTGGCCCAGATTGGCATCGACCTGTCCCGGCTGAGCGAGGATGTGATCATCTGGTGCACGCACGAGTTCGGCTTCGCCACCCTTGATGACGCCTGGTCCACCGGCTCGTCGATCATGCCGCAGAAGAAGAACCCCGATGTGGCCGAGCTCGCCAGGGGCAAGTCCGGTCGGCTGATCGGCAACCTGACCGGCCTGCTGGCCACCATCAAGGGTTTACCGCTGGCCTACAACCGCGATCTCCAAGAGGACAAGGAGCCCCTCTTCGATTCGGTCGACCAGCTGCTGATCCTGCTCCCCGCCATGGCCGGCATGGTGGGCACCTTGATATTCCATCCGGACCGGATGGAAGACCTGGCACCACAGGGGTTCTCGCTGGCCACCGATATCGCGGACTGGCTGGTCCGCCAGCGGGTGCCTTTTGTCGATGCGCATGAAATTGCCGGTGGCTGCGTGCAACGGTGCGAACAGGACGGCATCGAGCTGTCGGACCTCACCCCCGAGGTCTTGCAGGCGATCTCGCCCCTGCTCACCCCGGGCGTCTTGTCGGTGCTGACCGTGCCGGAATCCATCGCCTCCCGCGATGGCCGTGGCGGGACGGCTGCCAGTCGGGTGAGCGAGCAGCTGGGCGCGGTCGCCATTCAGATCGATCAGTTCGGTGCCTGGTGCGGCTCAGCATCCGGCCCGCCCGAACCATAAAGCTGCTCCGGATCCCGCGGCCGTACCTCTAGGCCGGCATCCTTTTCTTTGCTGCGATGGGCGCCTATGCGGTGAATGGGTCACCGTTCGACCTAGTCCTTGCTTGGCCTTGGGGTGATCGGTTCTCCGCAACCCAGGGGCAGAGCTCGATATAGCGCAGCGGGCCCGTTCGAGTCGGGAGGATGGGGAATGACCACGGTCGCTGGCTGAGAAACTCACCTGACCGGGTAAGTTCTTGGCCAGACTTGTGGTGAACGCCGCGAGCAATCTGGCGTAAACAGGCAGAATGAAGAGAGGCTTTTCAGCGTGGCGACCGTGCTCGATGAGTTGAAGTGGCGTGGGCTGGTGGCGACCTCCACCGACGAGGATGCGCTGGCCGAACAGCTCGATGCCGGACCGGTCACTTTCTATGTCGGTTTCGACCCCACGGCGCCCAGCCTGCATATCGGCAGCCTGGTGCAGCTCATCGTGGCTGGGCATCTGCAACGGGCCGGCCATCGGCCGCTGCTGCTGGTGGGTGGCTCGACCGGGATGATTGGTGACCCGAAGGAGTCCGGCGAACGGACACTCAGCTCGACCGAGGAGGTGGCCGCCCGCGTGCTGCTGATTCGGCAGCAGGTGGAGCGGTTCATCGACTTTTCCGGCGACAGCGGTGCGCTGGTCGTCAACAACCTGGACTGGACCGGCCCGATGCCGGTGCTCGATTTTCTCCGCGACATTGGCAAGCACTTCCCGGTCAACCGGATGCTGGCTCG
>JBBSQO010000471.1:0-1920 GCA_038244025.1 Propionibacteriales bacterium | reverse complement strand
CTATTCAACCTGGAAGCTCACCACCACCGACCCGGCTGACCTGCTCGAACGACTGGGGCATCGAGAAGCAGCGCCACCCCTTGAACCTAAGCCCGACAAATCTGCCGTCTGTGACCACTTCTCGCGACCGGGTGCAGCGTAAGCGACCGATGTGGGCAATCGATCTGGGAGATCGAGGTTCACGGAGTGCCCGCCTGAGCCGGGTGCCGGCTCCCCTACGATCGGGGTATGAGTGACTCCGGCCTTGTACTCGCCCAGGACAAGATGAAGACGGCGGGTGTCGACCAACGCGCCATCGACGTCTTCAGCCACTATTACCGCGAGCTTGAGGCTGGTGCGACCGGGTTGATTGCCGAGGACAGCATCACGCCGCTGACCGAGGTCCAGCTGCTGGCCGATGTTGATCTTGATCCCGACCAGGCGCGGGAAGCGTTGGCCCGGACGGCCATGATCAAGCTCAATGGTGGGTTGGGAACCTCGATGGGGATGGCGAAGGCCAAGTCACTGCTCTCGGTTCGCGACGGCAAGTCCTTCCTCGACTTGATTGTCAACCAGGTCCGGCGAGCCCGAGCGATCTACCAGGTGAAGCTACCGCTGCTACTGATGAACAGCTTCAGCACCCAGCACGACACCCAGGCCGCACTGGCAGGCTATCCCGACCTGCCGGTGGACGGACTGCCGCTGGACTTTTTGCAGAGCTCCGAGCCCAAACTGCGCCAGGACGACCTGACGCCAGTGGAGTGGCCGGCAGACCCGACCAAGGAATGGTGCCCGCCCGGACACGGTGACCTCTACACCGCACTGGAAACCTCCGGCGTGCTACAAGCCCTGCTGGCACAGGGATATCGCTACGCGTCGATCTCCAACTCAGACAACCTCGGCGCCGCTCCCAACGCCACCATCGCCGGCTGGTTCGCTGCCAGTGGGGCACCGTACGCCGCCGAGGTCTGTCGCCGTACTCCGGCGGACCGTAAGGGCGGGCACCTGGCCATCCGGAAGTCCGACGGGCGGCTGATCCTGCGCGACACCGCACAGACAGCGCCGGAAGAGATGAGCTATTTCACCGACGAACACCGGCACCCCTTCTTCCACACCAACAACTTGTGGTTCGACCTGGCGGCGCTGTCGGCGACCCTGGCCGATCGCGGATCGGTGCTGGGGCTGCCGCTGATCAGGAATGACAAGACGGTTGATCCGGCCGACCCGGAGTCCCCGGCGGTCTACCAGATCGAGACGGCGATGGGTGCCGCCATCGAGGTCTTTGAGGGTGCCACCGCTATCGGGGTCGGACGGGAACGCTTCCTGCCGGTCAAGACCACCAACGACCTGCTGCTGCTGCGCTCCGACCTCTACCGGCTCGATGATGACGGTGCACTGACCAGGTCGGTCGAGCAGGCGCCGCTGGTGGACCTGGATTCGCACTACTACAAGAAGATTGCCGATTTCGAGCAGCGGTTCGCGGCCGGAGTCCCGTCCATGCGGGAAGCTAGTAGCCTGACCGTCAACGGCGACTGGACTTTTGCCAGCGGTGTCGTCGTCCGCGGGGCTGCCATGCTGGAGGACGAGGGGGAGGGACGGGTTGTCGCGCCGGGTACGACCCTCGGCGGATAGCGCTCAGGCCACGGAAACGTCAGACCGGCACTTTCAAGACGACAACGATCAGCAGCCAGAAGCCGACGGTGGACAGCCCCGCGAGCATGAGGCCGATCCCCAGCACCAGATGCAAGGCGTTGATGGTGGAGGGCTGGGCCAGCGAGTCGGCCAGATGTGCGCGATGGGGACTGGTGGTGTCATAACGCACCCTGACCTGGTCACCGGGGCGTCCCGGCGCCGGATCTGAACCCGTCATTGCCTCGGTCACCATCGTCTGACCGTCGAGGAGCCGAAACTTCAGCATCGGCAGGAAATAGCTCCGGTCCT
>JBBSQO010000470.1:0-1920 GCA_038244025.1 Propionibacteriales bacterium | reverse complement strand
TGCAAGGGTCCCGTCAAAGTCCCACAGCACCGCCTCAAGGCTGTGCGCCTCAACACCGCGCGCCTCAACACCGTGCGCCTCAACACCGTGCGCCTCAACACCGTGCGCCTGGAGACTGTGCGTCGAGGCCTTCTGGGTGGGGGGCGGCATCAGCGTGGCTGCGGAGGATGGCTTCATGACCCGGACATTGTCCCAAACAAACCGGTACGGCCCAAAACGCGAGCGTGGCCGGTGAACCTGCCACGACCTCCCGGTGTCCAGAACTCGCGACTAGAGTTGCCACCATGACAGCCGAGTCACCGCACGCCAGCCTCAGGGACCTGAAGAATCCCGTCGTGGTCGCAGCCTTCGGCGGCTGGAACGATGCCGGCTCGGCGGCCACCTACGGCATCGAGCATCTCAGTGACGCCTATGATGCGCAGTTTGTCTTCGGACTTGACCCCGATGAGTTCTACGACTTTCAGGTCAACCGTCCCGAGGTCAGCCGGACGTCACCGACCGAACGCGAGATCAGCTGGCCCACCACCGACATCAGTGTGGCTCGCTGCGGCAACCATGACCTGGTGCTGATCAAGGGTCTTGAGCCGAACATGCGCTGGCGCTCGTTTTGTCACCTGCTGGTCTCCGCCATCCGCTCCTCGGGCGCGGAAATGGTCATCCTGCTCGGCTCCTTGCTTGCCGACGCGCCACATACCAGGCCCGTACCGGTCTCCGGCTCCACCAGCGATCTCTGCCTGGCCGAGCAGCTCGGGCTGGAACTGTCCACCTATGAGGGTCCGACTGGCATCGTCGGGGTACTGGCCGAGGAGTGCGCAACGATCGGCTTGGCGGTCGTGTCCCTGTGGGCGGCCGTACCGCACTACGTCTCCCATTCGCCCTGCCCGAAGGCCACCTTGGCGCTGCTCAGCCGGGTCGAGGACCTGCTCAACGAACCACTTGACCTGAGCGACCTGCCCGAGCTTTCCCAGGCCTGGGAACGCGGTGTGAACGAGCTGGCCGCCGATGACGATGAGGTCGGTGAATATGTGTCCGCGCTGGAGGAGCAGCAGGATGCGGCCGAGCTGCCTGAGGCAACCGGTGACGCGATCGCCGCCGAGTTCCAGCGCTACCTGCGCCGGCGCGGCTCCACCTGACTAGCCGCCGACGCCGACCCTCGCCCGAAGGGCGGTAATCATCGCGCGCGCAGGCTGGTGATCATCCGGTCGGGTTCGTCGGCACCGAAAACAGCGGACCCGGCGACGAAGGTGTCCGCCCCGGCGGCGATACACCGCTCGATGGTTTCTTCCGAGATGCCGCCATCCAGCTGCAGCCAGATGTCCTTGCCCAGACCGTCCAGCAGCGCCCGGGTACGGGCGATCTTGGCCAGGCAGAGGTCGAGGAAATTCTGCCCGCCGAAACCCGGCTCCACCGTCATGATGAGTACCATGTCGAGCTCCGGCAACAAGTCGGCGTACGGCTCAATGGGGGTGGCCGGTTTCAGTGCCATCGCCGCCCTTGCCCCCTGCGAGCGCAGCTCGCGGGCCAGTCGGACCGGCGCCTGGGCCGCCTCGACGTGGAAGGTCACCGACTCGGCCCCTGCCTCGGCGTAGGCGGGCGCCCAGCGGTCCGGATCCTCAATCATCAGATGAATGTCCAGCATCGCATTGGAGACCTTGCGGATCGCCTCCACCACCGGAAGTCCCACCGTCAGGTTCGGCACGAAGTGGTTGTCCATCACGTCCACATGCAGCCCGTCCGCACTCGGAATCGACTCGATGTCTCGTTGCAGATTGGCAAAGTCGGCCGCCAGCAGGCTCGGCATGATCTGAATCCCCACGATTGGACCCTATCGGCACTGCTGGCAATCCGAGCAGCTGCCGCGGTCTAGGAGTGGTTCGCGTTGGCGCTTGTCATTCTGTTCGTCAGTCCTGAGATCTCTTG
>JBBSQO010000469.1:0-1937 GCA_038244025.1 Propionibacteriales bacterium | reverse complement strand
ACACCGCCCAGCGGGTGCTCAACGGCGGAATCGGCATCATCAACGACGTTGACCAGGCACTCGGCCGCAACTGGAAGGTCCGGCGACTGCATGCCTGGAATGAGCTGGTCACCGACTCCCTCTATGGCCGGGCTGGCAGAGCCCGCGCCCGGCAGAGATGGGCAGCCAGCTAACCGGTCGCCGGTAGCAAAATCTGAGCAGGAATCCTGTCGTCTGTGGCCGGTTCCGCCAGGGATGGCGGTGCTGTTCAGCCGGCGCGATAGGTGACCATCGAGATGGCGATGTAGTGGGCGACGAAGGCGCCAATCGTACAGGCGTGGAAAATCTCGTGGAAGCCGAACCACCGCGGGGACGGGTTTGGGCGCTTGAAGCCGTAGACAGCGGCGCCCACTGTGTAAAGCAGGCCACCGGCGCAGATGAGGGCGAAGACTGTCGTCCCGCCGGCCTGGTAGAACGGCTTCAGCCAGCCGATGGCCGCCCAGCCCATCATCAGGTACAGGACCGTGTAGAGCCAGCGCGGCGCGGTCAGCCAGCACAACCGGAAAAGCAGCCCGGCGACGGCGCCGCCCCACACCAGGCACAACAGCAGGACGCGGGACCTGCCGGTCAGCAGCAACAAACCCACCGGGGTATAGGTGGCGGCAATGAAGATGAAAATATTGGCATGGTCCATCCGGCGCAGGATTGCCTCCCCGGTAGGTCCCCAGTAAAAGCGGTGATATAGCCCGCTGATACCGAACAACAGCAGCGAGGCAACGAGGAAGACGGCGCCACCGATCCTGCCGAGACCGGTCGGGGCCAGGGCGATCAGCACGATTCCGGCCGCCACCGCGATGGGGGTCCAGCCGGCGTGGAACCAGCCGCGCAGCAGCGGCTTGGCCTGCCGGATCACGTCGGACAGCTCCTCGGGCGCTTGGCCCTCCGGTGTCTGGCTCGGGTGCTTCGTCATGGTTTCCATATTCCCAAATCATTGCCGGAACGCTTACTTGACTCAGCGTAACCTACGGTACCGTAGGTTGCGAGAGTGGAAAAGTCCGCGGGAGGCCCAGGTCTTGGCTGGCGTGGCGCGCGGTGCGACGCGCCGGTGCAGCCCGCCGGGCCAGATCGGCGTACGCTACAATTCATGGCGCGTCTGGACCGGTTGCGGGAGTTTGTCGACCGCCTGCACCCTGCCGGGCTGTTGTACAGCACCTACGAGCATCGCCTGATAGCCGAGCTTGACTCCAGCCAGCTGCCCCAGCATGTTGCGGTGCTGGCTGATGGGAACCGCCGCTGGGCCAGGGCCAATGCGCCCGGACAGCCGCTGGTGACCGGCTACCAGGCCGGCGCCGACAAGCTGAAGGAGTTTATCAACTGGTGTGACGAGGTCGGGATCAAAGTTGTCACCTTATGGGTCCTGTCGACCGACAACTTTCGTCGCAGTGATGATGAGGAGATCAAGCCGCTGCTGGGCGTGGTCGAGCAGATGATTGATGACCTGGCGGCCTCTGGGCGCTGGCGGGTCCATCCGGTCGGCGCCCTCGATTTGTTGCCGGCCGAGAGCGCGGAGCGGCTCAAGGCGGCCGAGTCGTTGAGCGCCGGCAATGATGGCATGATCGTCAATGTCGCCGTCTCGTACGGCGGCCGTCACGAGCTGCGGGATGCCGTCCGTTCCCTGCTCGCCGAGCATGCCGCGGACGGCACCTCGATCGCGGAGCTGGCCGAGACGCTCGACATCGACCACATTGCCCAGCATCTCTACACCCGCGGTCAGCCGGACCCGGACCTGATCATCCGCACCTCCGGGGAGCAGCGACTGTCTGGTTTCTTGATGTGGCAGTCCGCCCACAGCGAGTTTTATTTCTGCGAGGCCCTGTGGCCGGACTTCCGCAAGGTGGACTTCATCCGCGCCCTCCGTGCCTATGGGGAACGGGAGCGCCGGTTTGGCAGCTGAGGTT
>JBBSQO010000468.1:0-1940 GCA_038244025.1 Propionibacteriales bacterium | reverse complement strand
GTGATCAAGCTGGCGGACCGGCTGCACAATATGCGCACCCTGCACTATCTCCGGCCGGACAAGCAACGCCGGATTGCGTCCGAAACGCTGGAGATCTTCGCGCCGTTGGCCCACCGGCTGGGCATGAACGCGATCAAGTGGGAGCTCGAGGACCTGGCCTTTGCCACGCTGCATCCCAAGGTCTACGACGAGATCGTGCACCTGGTGGCCGATCGGGCGCCGTCCAGGGAACAGTTCCTGCGTGAGGTGACCGAGCAGGTCACAGTTGATCTCAAGGCCGCCCGGATCAGGGGTACGGTCACCGGACGGCCGAAGCACTATTACTCGATCTACCAGAAGATGGTGGTTCGCGGCCGCGAGTTCGACGATATCTACGACCTGGTGGCGCTGCGCATCCTGGTGGACACACCGCGAGACTGTTATGCCGCCCTGGGAGTGATGCATGTGCGCTGGAACCCGCTGCCGGGCAGGTTCAAGGACTACATCGCGATGCCCAAGTTCAACATGTACCAGTCCCTGCACACGACCGTTATCGGCCCGGCAGGCAATACGGTTGAGCTGCAGATCCGTACCGACGAGATGCACCGCCGGGCCGAGTACGGGGTGGCGGCCCACTGGAAGTACAAGGAGAGCAAGAACAACCCGGTGCCAGCTCCCGCCAAGGGCGCCGCCGATGACCTGGCCTGGGTCCGGCAGCTGCATGACTGGCAGCGTGAGACGGCTGACCCGCTGGAGTTCCTGGACTCGTTGCGGTTCGAGATCAACTCCACCGAGGTCTATGCCTTCACCCCCGACGGAGATGTGATGGCGCTTCCGCAGGGAGCAACACCGGTCGACTTCGCCTATGCCGTGCACACCGAGGTTGGGAATCGCTGCGTCGGTGCCCGGGTCAACGGGCGACTGGTGCCGCTGGAATCCGAGCTGGCCAACGGCGATGTGGTGGACGTGCTGACCAACCGGGCCGAGGGCGCCGGCCCGAGCCGGGACTGGCTGACCTTCGTCAAGAGCCCCCGGGCCCGCAACAAGATCCGGCACCACTTCACCCGGGAACGGCGAGAAGAGTCGGTGGAGTCGGGCAAGCAGACGCTGGCCAGACAGCTGCGCAAGGCCGGCCTGCCGCTGCAGCGGCTGCTGACGCTAGAGCATCTGACCGCGGTGGCGGGCCACTTCCGGCTGGCCGATGTCACCGCACTGTATGCCGCGGTCGGTGAGGGAACGGTGGGCGCGCAGGCGGTGCTGAACCGGCTGGTCAGCATAGAGGGCGGGGAGGAGGCGGCCGCCGAGGAGGTCAGCGAGGACCAGGTCATCACCCGCCGCCGGCGGCACAGCGGCGGCACCGAGTCCGGCATCGAGGTGGTTGGCACCTCCGACCTGCTGGTCAAGCTAGCCAAATGCTGCACGCCGATACCCGGCGATGACATCCTCGGCTTTGTCACCCACGGCGCCGGCGTCTCGGTGCACCGGACCGACTGTACGAATGTGCAGAGCCTACAGAGCCAACCCGAACGCCTGGTCCAGGTCTGCTGGTCACTCAATGCGGCCAGCTCGTTCCTGGTGGCGATCCAGGTGGAGGCGCTGGACCGCAACCGGCTGCTGTCCGACATCACCCGCAGCCTCTCCGACCAGCATGTCAACATCCTGTCCGCTGGGCTGAGCACCTCCAAGGACCGGATCTGCAAGGCAAAGTTCACCTTCGAGACCGCAGACCCCACCCATCTGGACCATGTGCTCTCCGGCGTGCGCCAGGTTGCTGGCGTCTTCGACGTCTACCGCGTTCATCAGTAATGGTTATGCTACTGGGCCTGGTTGAAGGACCTGCAGAAGGTCTGCGACATCTGGAACGCGAAGAATCCGAATGTGCAGGTGCATGCGGTCTGGATCCCGGGTGGCAACAGCGGTGGTTACCAGCAAGATGCTTTCCGCGCTGGCGGCCGGCGGCG
>JBBSQO010000467.1:0-1941 GCA_038244025.1 Propionibacteriales bacterium | reverse complement strand
GCCACCCTGACGGACATCTTCTCGACCTTCGTGTTCACCGTCGACACTGGCGGGATCGGCGCTGCCGTATTCTTCGTCATCCTCGGGGTGGCGTTGATGCGGCAGAAGCGGGTCGGTTGGTGGGTCGCCATGGTTTATCTGGGCTTCAACCTGCTCGGCAGTCTGTTGATCACCGTGACTCTGGTGTCGGCCGTGGTCAACGGGCAGTGGTGGGGAATCGGTGATCAGGCCTATCTGGCCCGCTTCGCCTTGAACCTCGGGCTCTTGAGCGGACTGGTCGCACTGCTGGTCGCCTACCGGGGCGAGTTCGCTGCTCGACGTACCCGGGGCAACGTACGGAAGGCGATCCTGACCCTGGTCGCCGGTCTGATCATCACCGTCGGGATCAGCATGCTGCTCGTCTCGGTGTTCCCGGGTGAGCTGGAGCGTCCTCGCGGACGGTTCATCTGGATCTTTCACCGCATCATCGGCGATCGGACCTACGGTCAGCTCGGGGCCGCGCCGCCGAACTGGATCGGTGCCGTCGTCGGGTTGCTGACCGCAGCCACCCTGTTATCGGCCCTCTTCGTGCTGATGCGTGCCCAGCGCCAAGCGGCGTACCTGAGTCCGGAGGAGGAGGGTCGGGTACGTGCCCTGCTGCCTTCCTCAACGGAGGACTCGCTGGCCTACTTCGGCACCCGGCGGGACAAGTCGGTAGTCTTCGCAGGCGACGGATCGGCCGCGATCACCTATCGGGTCGAGCTGGGAGTCTGCCTGGCCAGCAGCGATCCACTCGGGCCTAAGGACCATTGGCCGGGCGCCATCAAGGCCTGGCAGGGACTGATCCGGCAGTACGGCTGGACGCCGGCCGTGATCGGTGCCAGCGAGGCGGGGGCGACCGCCTATGCCGCCTCCGGCCTGCGGGTGATCCGGCTGGGTGATGAGGCCATCTTGGAGCCGGCCACCTTCCGATTGGACGGCCGCGACATGCGTCCGGTCCGCCAGGCCGTACAACGGCTGGAGCGGATCGGTTATCAAACGACGATCCGCCGGCACTCCGACATCCCCGGTGATGAGATGGCCGGGCTGATCCGCCGGGCGGACGACTGGCGGGACACCGAAACCGAGCGCGGCTTCTCGATGGCGCTGGGCCGGCTCGGCGACGCCAGTGATGGCGACTGCCTGATGGTGGAGGCACGCTTCCCGGTCGACCGGCCGATGCCCGGAGGCCCGCTTGCCGGCTTCTTGTCGTTCGTGCCGTGGGGTACCGATGGCTGCTCCCTGGACGTGATGCGTCGCCATCCCGCTGCCGACAACGGCATCACCGAGCTGATGGTCTGTGCCCTGCTGGCCGGCGCGCATCCCCTCGGGATCCGCCGGGTCTCGCTCAACTTCGCGGTCTTCCGCTCGGCTTTCGAGGAGGGGGCGAGAATCGGTGCCGGCCCGGTCCAGCGGCTCTGGCGGCGGTTGCTGCTGGTGGCATCACGGTGGTGGCAGATCGAGTCACTCTACCGTTCCAACGTGAAGTACCGCCCCTTCTGGAGTCCGCGCTTCCTCTGCTTCGCCGATACCGGTGATATCGCGCTGGTCGGTGCCGCCTCCGGTGTGGCCGAGGGGTTCATCGACCTGCCCGGCTTCTTGCGTGCTCGGCCAGTGGAGCTGCCGGCGGCACAGCAGCCCTGGATGCTGGCACCGGCAGCGACAGCGGCACCAGCCGGCTCTCCGGAAGCCGATCGAGAAGCCGAGTCAATCAGGCCAGCTGAGCAGACCCGGCTGCGGATGAAGATGCGGAAAGCCCTGCTGACACAGGGAACTGACCCCTATCCGCCGGACTTCACGCCCACTCATCGGTGTGCCGACCTGGAGCTGGGGCAGCAGGTGCGGGTAGCGGGGCGGGTGCTCGCGGTTCGTGATCATGGTGGGGTGATCTTCGTAAAGATCCGGGACTGGAGTGGCGATGCG
>JBBSQO010000466.1:0-1975 GCA_038244025.1 Propionibacteriales bacterium | reverse complement strand
GGCAATGTCCGCGATGCCCTCCGGGACGTGCTGCGCGATGGGGTTGATGGGCGCGGCGGGCTAGAGCGGATGATGGAGCGGCTCCGGCAGTTGCGGAAGCGAGCCCGGCAGCGCGGTGATCTGGGCGGAACACTGGCTGCCGTCCGCGCCGCCCTCGACCAGGCACTGGCTGCCGAACGCGAGGCGCTCTCGGGCGCGGATGACGATGGCGCCCGGCTGGCTGAGCTGGAGCTGGCCACCATCCCCGATGATGCAGCCGGTGCCGTCCGGGCGCTGGACCACTATGACTGGCGCTCCGAGGAGGCACGCCAGACCTACGAGTCGATCAAGGAGATGCTCCGACGCGAGGTCCTGCAGTCCCAGTTCAAGGGGCTGAAGGAGGCGTTGGAGTCCCCGGATCCGGAATCGCTACAGCGGGTCAAGGACATGCTGGCCGATCTCAATGCACTGTTGGCCGCTGATGCCAGATCTGAGGACACTCAGGATCAGTTCGATGAGTTCATGGCCAAGCATGGTGATTTCTTTCCGGATCAGCCGAGCAATGTCGAGGAGCTGATCGACTCCCTGGCCAGGCAACAAGCCGCAGCCCAGCGGATGATGAACTCGCTCAGCCCGGAGCAGCGCGAACAGCTCAGCCAGCTGATGAGCCAGGCGATGTCGGATGCCGATCTCGCCTCTCAGATGGCACAGCTGGGAGACAACCTGCGGGCCCTCAGACCGGGACTCGACCGGCAATCGCCGACCGGGATGCAGCCCGGTGGCGAACCGCTGGGCTACAGCGATGCGGTCGAGGCGGTGGCCGAGCTCGCCGATCTCGAACAGCTGGAAGCCCAGCTGAGCCAGAGCAAGGCGGGGGCTTCCCTGGACGATGTCGATGTGGAGGCGTTGGAGCGACAGCTTGGCGGCCAGGCGGTACGTGACTTCGCAGCCCTCCGGGACCTGGAACGTGAGCTGGAGGCTCAGGGTTACCTGCGCCGGACCGACGACGGCCTCCGACTGACGCCGCGGGCCGTCCGCAGGCTGGGTGAGACGGCGCTGCGGCGAGTATTCGAGCAGCTCCAGGCCGGCGGGCAGGGCGGCCATGCCGATCACCGGACCGGTTCGGCCGACGAGGCGACTGGTCTCACCCGCGGCTGGACGTTCGGTGATGAGCTGCCGATCGATGTGCCCCGTACGGTGGGCAACGCGCTGCGCCGCCGGGCCACCGACCGCAGCGAGGCCACGACGCGCGCCGCGGTCACCTTGGAGGTCGAGGACTTCGAGGTGGTCGAGACCGAACGCCGCACCAGCGCCGCGGTGGCCCTGTGCGTCGACTTGTCGTCCTCGATGTTCCAAGACGGCCGCTGGGGTCCGATGAAGCAGACGGCGCTGGCGCTGTCCCATCTGGTGGAGACGAGGTTCCGGCAGGACGCGTTGCAGGTGATCGGGTTCAACCTGATGGCCCGCAAGCTGACCTCGATCGGGCTTGCCGAGGCCGAGCCGGAGTGGGTCCAGGGCACCAACCTGCAGCACGCCCTGATGCTCGCCTCCCGCCATCTTCGCCGGCATCCCGACGCCGAGCCGGTGGTCATGGTGGTGACTGACGGCGAGCCGACCGCACATCTGCTGGGCAGTGGGCAGCCGTACTTCCACTGGCCGACTACCAGCGCCACGGTGCGCGCAACCGTGACCCAGGTCGATGCGCTTGCCCGGTATGGCGCCACCATCAATACCTTCATGCTCGGCGACGACGAGGGTCTGGCCAGGTTCGTGGACGCGATCGCCCGTCGGTCAGGTGGCCGGGTGTTCACTCCCGACATTGGCCGGTTGGGCGAGTACGTCGTGGCCGACTATCTGCGGGCCCGGCGCGGGCGTCGCTGATCCGCGCCCGCTGCTCTTGTTCGTCGTCCCCGGTCCCGTTTGATCCAGTTCGGGTGGCCGGCGGCTGGTCAGCACGAGCAGAATCCGGCTCTTCGCAAATGAGGGTGTAGAGCAG
>JBBSQO010000465.1:0-1982 GCA_038244025.1 Propionibacteriales bacterium | reverse complement strand
GTCCCCGCGGGCGGCTCGGTGGAGGTCAACTACCACGCCGTCAATGGCCGTACCGGCAAGGTCTTCGATGACTCGTTCAGCCGTGGCCAGACGGCATCCTTCTCGCTGGCCCAGGTGGTGCCCGGGTTCAAGAAGGGCCTGGAGCATCAGCAGGCCGGCAGCCGGGTGGTGATCGCGATGCCCGGCACGGCCGGCTATGACGCCCAGGGTGGCAACCCGCAGGCCGGGATCGAGAAGGGTGACACCTTGATCTTCGTGGTCGACATCGTCGCCACCGAGCTGTCCGGGCCGAAGGGTAAGGCCGTTGAGCCCAAGAAGGGCCTGCCGACGGTGATCGGTGACAAGGAACCTAAGGTCACGATTCCGAAGTCGGACCCGCCCACAAAGCTGGTCGTCCAGCCGCTGATCAAGGGCACCGGGAAGAAGGTCACCGACAAGGACCTCATCACCGTCAACTACCAGCAGGTCGGCTGGAGCGATGGCAAGGTGATCGACCAGACGTACGGCCAGAAGCCGCAGACCGGCCAGCTCAGCACCCTGATCGGGGGCTGGAAGAAGGGCCTGCCCGGTCAGACGGTGGGCAGCCGGGTGCTGCTGGTGGTGCCGCCGTCTGAGGGATACCCGAAGGGCAGTGAGACCCCGAAGGTCGACAAGGGGGAGACTCTGGTCTTCGTGATCGACATCCTGTTCACCCAAGAAGCTCCGCCCACGCAGTAGCTCCGCTGTACCCAGTAGTGCCGCAGCGGTAGTTCTGCCGGCCGCAGGCCGGTCAGGATTGCGGCCGGCCGTAGGAGTCCAGCAGCCGCAGCCAGACCTCACTGATGGTCGGGTAGGAGGGTACGGCGTGCCAGAGTCTCGAGATCGGCACCTCGCCGACCACCGCAATGGTGGCGGCGTGCAGTAGCTCGGCCACGTCCGGCCCGACGAAGGTGGCGCCGAGGAGGACCTCGCGGTCGGTGTCCACCACGATCCGCGCCTGGCCGGTGTAGCCATCGGCGTGCACGCTGGCGCCGGCCACCTGGCCGATCTGGAAGTCGACCACCCGGATGGGATAGCCGGCCTGGTCGGCTGCCGCCGCGGTAAGGCCGATGGCGGCCACCTCCGGGTCGGTGAAGGTGACCTGGGGCACCGCTGCCTGGTCGGCGCTGGCCACGTACCTCGACCACGGCGGTGTATCCAGCTGCGGATTCCTGGCCCGGGCCGCCAGCACCTCGCCGACGGCCCGCGCCTGGTACTTGCCCTGATGGGTCAGCAGCGCCCGATGATTCACATCGCCAACCGCGTACAGCCACTTGTGGTGCTTGTTGGTCTCGGCCCGGACCAGCATGGTGTCGTCAACACTCAGCCAGTCACCCGGCGTCAGGCCGACCGTCTCCAGCCCGAGGTCGGCGGTACGGGGACTTCGGCCGGCCGCAACAAGAACCTCGGCTGCTGTCAGCTCACTGTCGTCATCGAGCGTCAGCCGGACCTGGGTGGAGGTGTCCCGCTCGGCTGCGATGGCCGAGACACCGGTGCGGATCTCCACGCCGAGCTCGGTCAGCGAGGCCGCGACCAGCTCGCCGGCGAAAGGTTCCTGCTTGTCCAGCAGGGCGTCCCCGCGTACCAGCATGGTCACGGCTGCGCCGAACGTTGCGTAAGCGGTCGCCATCTCACAAGCCACCACGCCGCCGCCGATGATCGCCAGGCTCTTGGGTACGTCGTGGGCGCTGGTGGCCTCCCGGGAGGTCCACGGCTGCACCTCGGTCAGGCCCGGGAGGTCTGGCACCATCGGTGCGGATCCGGTGGCGACGGCTACCGCAACGGTGGCGGTCAGGGTAGTGGTGGAGCCGTCCTGGCCCTTCACCACGACGGTCTTCTGGCCAGCGATCCGGGCCAGGCCGCGGATCAGGTCGATGCCGGCTCCCTGCAGCCACTCCACCTGCGAGGCGTCGTCCCAGTTGCTGGTGAAGGTGTCGCGGCGGGCGAGCACGGCCGGCACGTCG
>JBBSQO010000464.1:0-1990 GCA_038244025.1 Propionibacteriales bacterium | reverse complement strand
TCGCGTAACGGCGGTTGGCCAAGTGGCGAAAGACGAGCGATAGGCCGTCCGCCGCGAGCGACAATGATTTCTTCACCCAGCTCGACCCGGGCCAGCAGCTCGGACAGTCTCGTCTTCGCATCCTGCACATTCACCTGATCGGTCATGTTGACCAAGTCTACCTGACCAAGATACTGACGTCTACCGACGCCGGAGAGTCAGCCCAGCCCGAGGACCCGTTCCAGCCGGCGACGCGAAACGCGTGGGCCGACGACGGCAAGGACCGGTTGCTGGGCACAGAGCCTGGCCGCTTCTGCCTGGACCTCGGCTGGGCTGACCTCGTCGAAGTGGTCCAGCACCTCGGCCAGGGTCCGTCCGTCGCCAAGGAGCTCGGCGGTACCCAGCCGGCTCATCCGGGCGCCCGGGCCCTCGTAGGCGAGGATGGTCTGTCCGCGCATCTGGCTCTTGGCCAGGCTCAGCTCCTCACTCCCGACGCCGGTGGTGGCGATGTCTTCCAGGCAGCCGCGCACCCGGACCAGGATCTCGGCCAGCTTGTCCGGAGCACACTGCCAGTCGATGCTCCACAGCCCGGTATCGGAGAAAGCCGTCTCCTCAGCATCGATGGCATAGGCCAGGCCGCGGCGTTCGCGTACCTCGACGAACAGCCGGGAGGCCATCCCGCCACCGAGGATGGTGGTCAACAAGCCTTGGGCATAACGACGATCATCGAAATCGCCAAAGCCACGGTACCCGAGGATGGCGGTGCACTGTTCCAGCGGCCGATGATGGGTGAGTACGGCCCCGGAAGCCTCTGCCTCCTTCACGGCCGGCACCCGTCGTCGACGGATCTGGGCGTTGGAGACGAAGCCACCAAGGTCGTTGACCAGCAGATCGTGGTCGATGCCGCCGGCGGCGCTGACCACGATGGAGCTCGGCCGGTAGTGCCGTTTCCAGTAGCCGACGATCTGCTGCCGGCTGAGTGCGCTGATCGACTGCTGGCTGCCGATCACCGACTGACCCAGACCGGCGTCGCCGAACAGGTGTCCACAGACCAGCTCAAGGGCGGTCTCGGCCGGATCGTCTGTGTGCATGGCGATCTCGTCCAAGATCACATCGCGTTCGGTTTCCACCTCGGGTCCCAGTACCTTCGAGCTGGTCAGCATGTCGGTGAGCACGTCGACCGCCAGGGAACAGTCATCAGCCAGTATCCGGGCATAAAAACAGGTATGTTCCCTTGCCGTGTAGGCATTGAGGTCCCCGCCGACGGACTCGATAGCCCGGGAGATCTCTTCGGCTTCCCGCCGCGGGGTGCCCTTGAAGAGAACATGCTCCAGGAAGTGCGAGGCACCGTGCAGGCTGGGTGACTCATGTCTGGAGCCGACGTCGATGTAGAAACCCAGACTAGCCGTACGGCTGGCCGGCATCTCTTCGGTGACCACACGCAAACCGCTCGGGAGCACCGAACGGCGGACTTCCCCGCCAAGGTGCGCCCGAGCGGCTGCTCGTGGTTTCTTGTGTGTCAACAGGGGTTACGCCTGTACCTCTGCGTCCTCGTCAACCACAGGGATCAGCGACAGCTTGCCCCGGTCATCGATCTCGTTGATCTCGACCTGAATCTTCTGTCCGACGCTCACCACATCCTCGACATTCTCCACCCGCTTGCCGCCGGCCAGCGACCGTAGCTTGGAGATGTGCAGCAGGCCGTCCTTGCCGGGGAGCAGGGAGATGAAGGCGCCAAATGAGGTGATCTTGACGACCGTACCGAGGTAGCGCTCACCCTTCTCCGGCATGGTCGGGTTGGCGATCGCGTTGATCATGGACCGGGCAGCCTCGGCGGCCTCGCCGCTGTCCGCCCCGACGTAGATGGTGCCGTCGTCCTCGATCGAGATCTGAGCACCGGTGTCGTCCTGGATCTGGTTGATCACCTTGCCTTTGGGCCCGATCACCTCGCCGATCTTGTCGACCGGGACCTTGATCGTAATGATCCGTGGCGCATAGAGGCTCATCTCGT
>JBBSQO010000463.1:0-2006 GCA_038244025.1 Propionibacteriales bacterium | reverse complement strand
TCAAGGGACACAGCATCAAGGGACACAGCATCAAGGGACACAGCATCAAGGGACACAGCATCAAGGGACACAGCATCAAGGGACACAGCATCAAGGGACACCAGCAGCAGACACGCGACGATGAGACAAGGGAGAAGCATGCAGATCGGACTGGTTGGACTGGGGAAGATGGGCGGCAATATGCGGGAGCGGCTCCGCCAGGCGGGCCACACCGTTGTCGGCTATGACACCAATCGCGAGATCTCTGATGCAGGAGACCTGGCTGACTTAGCCCGGCAGCTCACTGACGACGTCAAGGTGGTCTGGGTGATGGTGCCGGCCGGTGTGACTGACTCGGTGATGAGCGATCTTCGTGACGTCCTCGACGAGGGTGACATCATCATCGATGGCGGCAACACCAGGTACAGCGATGATCAGAAGCGGGCCGAGTTTCTGGCCGAGCGGGGCGTGAAGTTCATTGACTGCGGTGTTTCCGGTGGTGTCTGGGGGCTGCAAAATGGCTACGCCCTGATGTGCGGCGGCGACGCCGAGGACGTGGCAGAAGTTCAGCCGATCTTCGACGCGCTCAAGCCACCGGGAGAGTTCGGCTTCGTGCATGCCGGTGCTCACGGGGCCGGTCACTTCGCCAAGATGGTGCACAACGGGATCGAGTACGGCATCATGCAGGCCTATGCCGAGGGCTGGGAGCTGCTGAAGGCGGCCGAGATCGTCAACAACGTGCCCGAGACATTCACATCCTGGCGGGAAGGCAGCGTGATCCGCTCCTGGCTGCTGGACCTGATGGTGCTGGCGATGGAGAAGGACCCGGACCTGGATAAGGTCCAAGGCTATGCCGTGGATTCGGGCGAGGGCCGCTGGATGGTGGACGCCGCCGTCGACCTGGCCGTCCCGGTCCCGGCGCTGACGTCGGCCCTGTTTGCCCGTTTTGTTTCCCGGGAGGATGACTCCCCGGCGATGAAGATGGTGGCCGCCATGCGCAACCAGTTCGGCGGTCATGCCGTGCTGCCGGAGTCGGTCGAAACGCGCGACAACAGCAGCAGCGGAGAAAGTAGCTAGCCGGAATCGAGGAGCCTTGTTCGTCGACCACCTGCAGTTGGCCGACTTCCGGTCCTATCCGCGAGTCGACGTCGGACTGGCCGCCGGGGTATCGATTTTTGTCGGTGCCAACGGGCAGGGCAAGACCAACCTCGTCGAGGCGATTGAATATCTGTCCACGCTTTCCTCGCACCGGGTGTCCACGGAAGTCCCGCTGGTACGAGCCGGCACCGAGCGGGCGGTCATCCGGGCTCGGGTCCAGGCTGGGGCCGATGATCTGCGCCAACTCCAGCTGGAGCTCGAGATCACCCCGGGCAAGGCCAACCGGGCCAAGCTCAACCGGTCACCACTGCCGCGCGCCCGGGAGATTCTCGGGGTGCTCCGGACAGTGGTGTTCTCACCGGACGACTTAGCCATCGTCAAGGGAGATCCGGCTGAGCGACGCCGGTTCATTGATGAGCTGGTGGTGGCCCGCTGGCCACGGATGGCCGGCATCCGGGCCGACTATGACCGGGTCCTGCGACAGCGCAACACCCTGCTCAAGTCCCTGAATGGTCGAGGTGGTGGCGCTCCGCGTCAGGATGCTGCCAGCACGCTGGATGTGTGGGATGACCATTGCGCGACGGTAGGGGCGCAGTTGCTGGCTGCCCGACTCGACACCCTGGCAGAGCTGATGCCGTACGTCAGCCTGGCCTATGCCGACATCGCTCCGACGAACAATCGGGCCACCGCGGCGTATAAGACCTCGGTGCCGCTGGAAGATGAGTCGGAACTGGTCTCGATCAGCTCGACCGACGTTTCGAGGGTCGGGCCGCACGCTCCATCGGTCGAGCCTGGCGCCTCGTCGGTCGAACGTGCCGAGACCGCAGATGCCTCCGCGCGCAGTACGCCGGCCCGGCACGATCGGGCCGGGCTGACCGACCTGCTGCGCAGCGCCATGCAGCAGCGGCGGTCGGAGGAGATCCAGCGCG
>JBBSQO010000462.1:0-2010 GCA_038244025.1 Propionibacteriales bacterium | reverse complement strand
TGACGGTCACATTTGAATCGTCGGCCAGCTGGATATTGAGCGATCCCGATTCGACCCGAACCCGGGAACGTCCCGAGGTGATCAGACCCTTGATGGTGGCCTGACCCGCCTGGACCAGCAGGTCGTCGATGCCGGACACATCCAGCAACTTCGCTCCGCCGGCCGTCACCCGTACCTTGCCGAGATGGCCCAGGCCCTCGGTGCGCAGGCTGCCGGCCGTCACCTCGACGTCCACCACGATGTCGGGGTTGACGCGCAGGAAGAGCTCCTTGCCGAGCCCCAGGGAGCGCACGTCATCCAGGTTGCGCGGCGGCTTCAACAAGGTGAACCCATCGATCGAGGAGCCCAGTTCGCCCTCGCTGGAGATTTCCAGTACCGGGCCGTTGCGGCGCAGCAGATGCGGGCCATCGGCAGCCACGGTGGCCACCGAGGGTTCAGCCACAATGCGCACCCGACGCCCGACTGCCCGGACGCTGATCCGTTCGACGCCGCCGGTCCTGATGGAAGACCTATGCTGCGACGACTCCGGCGCCGTTGCGGTGTCCGGCTCCGGACTGGGCGCAGGCTCGGGGTGTGCGGCAGAGCTGGACTCGCGGCGCGGGATGTGGGCATCCACATCGGCAAAGCGCTCGGTGGTGTAGACGGCCTGCTGCGGGCGATCGGTCGCAGCCGCCCAGGCGTCCGCCTCGCCTGCACCGGGCCCGTCATCATCAACTTTGTGATCAACTGGTTCGTGGCCAACCGGGTCGCGATCAGCCTGACCCGTACGGGCATGTTCTGGGACATCCACCCCGGGAGCACCGTGCTTGAGGGCATCAATGCGCCTGGCGGCCTCGCGTGCATCGATGTGGCCCGCCGACAAGGCGTCCAGGATCGCAGTCATCTGTGCTGAAGGACTCATGCCACGAATATAAAGCCGAAGTTGCCGGATCGGGAGGACGAGCGTCGATAATCAGGGCCCAGCCCGGGTGTCTCTCCGGGCACCGGCGCGCACAATGCGGTGAATGCAGGCGTTCAGGTTAGAATTTATTCCGATTGACTGGGCTGAGCATGGCAACCTGGAAGGTGAGCCATCCGTTGAGTACATGATCAGTAACGTCCGCTACCCGAGGAACTTGATGCCTTCATCCCGATCACTGGCCGCTCGTATGCGAGGCTCGCGACTGAGTTCGATGTCCAGAGGCGATCGTCGCATGGTTGCCACAATCGGCGCGGTGGCGCTGACCCTGACCTTGGTGATGTCCGGCTGCGGTACGGCACCGAGCCAATCGCAGGCTGCTGGCCGTGGCACCGACACTGCCGGTGGCGGGCAGGCAACCCAGTCCCCAGCCGCTCCTTCGCCGACACCGGATCCGGTCGTGATGACCCCGAGCGTCGCCGACGGTGCCACCGGCGTGAAGGTCGACACCCATGTCTCGGTGAAGGCGGCCAACGGCACTCTGGACAAGGTCAGCCTTTCTTACCGGGGCAAGGACCGCGACGGCACGAAAAAGACGGTCCAGGTCAAGGGCGAGATCAACAAGGATAAGTCCGCCTGGACCGCGGCGGAGTTCCTCGACCCGGGTGCGCAGTACAACCTCGCCATGTCAGGGACCAGCATCGAGGGCGCCGATGCCACCTCCACATCAACCTTCACCACCCACGAGCTGAGCCTCGACCAACAGGTCTTCCCGTCCATCTATCCGCTCAGCGACACCACCGTCGGCACGGGTATGCCGGTGATTCTCAAGTTTGATCTGCCGGTCAAGGACAAGAAGTCGTTCGAGAAGCATCTGCAGGTGACCTCTTCGCCCAAACAGATCGGCAGCTGGCACTGGTACAGCCCGACCGAGGTGCACTATCGTCCCAAGAGCTACTGGCGACCGGGCACCAAGGTCTCCGTGTCAGCCGACCTGAACGGCGTACCGGCCGGCAACGGTCTATACGGCCAGGAATCCCGCTCGGCGTCCTTCACCATCGGCCGCGCGGTGGTCGTCAAGGTCAACATCCCCAAGAAGACGACCAAGGTCT
>JBBSQO010000461.1:0-2018 GCA_038244025.1 Propionibacteriales bacterium | reverse complement strand
CGGGCAACAGCCAGCTGGCGGGTTCGACCCACAGCAGCAAGGCGGCTACCCACCCCAGCAGCAAGGTGGCTACCCACCCCAGCAGCAAGGTGGCTACCCCATCCAACAGCCGGGTTACCCGGCTCAGGGCGGGTACGGCCAAGGTGGGTACGGCCAGGGCGGCCAGCCGCCTCAGTACGGTACCCGAGGGCCGGGTGGTGGCGGGCAGCCGCCGAAGAAGAGCAACGGCATGATCATCGGCATTGTCGTGGCGGCCGTGGTGGCTTTGGTGGCGATCGGTGCCACCTTCATGTTGCTGACCCAGAATCACGATGATGCGGGCGTTGGGACGCCGTCCGAGTCATCCCAGCCGAGTGCGTCAACTGCGCCGAGTCCGTCGACCCAGCCGAGCGTCTCGAGCCAGCCGAGCGCCTCGAGCCAGCCGGGCCAAACGACGACGTCCAGCCCAAAGAGCGGTAGGGCCATCGATCTAGGGCAGAGCATCAGTCTGACCCCGGCTTCCGGCTGGACGGTCAAGACGAAGAAGGTCAACTTGGCACTGCTCACGAACGGTTCGGACCTGTTCAACGGGCAGGCGACCACGGTGGACAGATCCACCGACCCGAAGTCGATGGTCGATAGCTACCTCACGCAGATCAGCGATGGTCAGGGTGACGTCAAGGCGCAGCGGGCCAAGGATGCCGACCTTGGCAGCTCGAAGATCAAGGGCGCCGGTGGAACCGTCAGCTTCACGTCTGCGAACGGCCAGGGATCAACGCAAGTCATCGTGGAAACCCTGGTTTCGGTCCGGCAGTCCGATGGGGTCGCGGTGCTGGGCACCGTGTGGTACACCAAGAACTCCGATCTGGACCAGCTGAAGAAGGACTATCCACAGATGGTCCTGTCGATGCTGAAGACCCAGGTCAGGTAGCCGGCTTTCGGTGGCTGTCTCGCATCATCGGCCGGCACCGGCACTCCGCAGGGGCGTCCCTGCGGCATGGTTGCTGGTCGATCGGTGCCCGGCTTCGTCGGCGGTAAAAACTGTCAGCACAGCCGCGTAGGGTTGAGGTTATGCGTCCAGTGAGTGAGCTGCAGCGCCAGGTGGCGCCGTTCAAGATGGTCAGTGACTTCGAACCGTCCGGGGATCAGCCGAAGGCCATTGCCGAGCTAGAGCGGCGGATTGAGTCCGGTGAGCAGGACGTGGTGCTGCTCGGCGCCACCGGTACCGGCAAGACGGCCTCTGTCGCCTGGCTGGTCGAGCGGCTGCAGCGCCCCACGTTGGTAATGCAGCCCAACAAGACCCTGGCGGCCCAGTTCGCCAATGAGCTGCGTCAGTTCTTCCCAAAGAACGCGGTGGAGTATTTCGTCTCCTACTACGACTACTACCAGCCCGAGGCCTACGTACCGCAAACCGACACCTATATCGAAAAGGACTCTTCGCTGAATGAGGAGGTTGAGCGGCTCCGGCACTCCGCCACCAATGCGCTGCTGACCCGTCGGGACGTCGTGGTGGTCGCCACGGTGTCGGCCATCTATGGTCTGGGCAGCGCCCAGGAGTACCTGGACCGGATGGTGACGCTGCGGGTCGGGGACGAGATGGACCGCGACACCCTGCTGCGGCAGCTGGTCACCATTCAGTACGCCCGCAACGACCTGGCCGGCACCCGGGGGACCTTCCGGGTCCGGGGGGACACCTTGGAGGTCTTCCCTAAGTATGAGGAGCTGGCCATCCGGGTGGAGTTCTTCGGGGACGAGATCGAACGCCTGATGACCCTGCATCCGCTGACCGGTGAGGTGATCTCCGAGGATGAGCAGGTCTTCCTGATGCCGGCCAGCCACTATGTCGCCGGACCGGAACGGATGGAACGGGCAATCAGCCGAATCGAGACCGAGCTGGCGGACCGGCTGGCGGAGCTCGAACGGGAACAGAAGCTGCTGGAGGCTCAGCGGCTGCGGATGCGGACCACCTACGACATCGAGATGATGCGCCAGATCGGGTCCTGCTCCGGCATCGAAAACTATTCCCGCCATGTCGACGG
>JBBSQO010000460.1:0-2032 GCA_038244025.1 Propionibacteriales bacterium | reverse complement strand
ATCCCCTGGGCTCCTACCGGTGAGTGCACATGGGCCGCATCCCCGGCGAGAAAGAAGGGGCCGTCGCGGAAGCGGCTGGCCACCCGGTGGTGCACCCGGTAGGTGGAGAACCAGGCGCAAGAGGCGTAGCTGATCCCGTAGCTGCGCGCCAGCTGGTCCCGGGCGGCCGTTTCCACCTCGCCGGACGCCGGATTGTCCTCGTCCCGGATGGTGCCGATCAAGCGGTGCCGGCTGCCGTCACCCATCGGGAAGGTGATCAGGAAGTCCGCCGAGGCCAGCCGGACATTCACCGCGTGTGCGACCAGGCCACGGACAGCGGTGGCATCAGCGACATAAAAGGTCTGTGCATTGGTGATGCCGTCGAAGGCAATGCCACGATGGGTTCGTACGGCCGAGGACGTGCCGTCGGCGCCGACGCAGTACCGAGCTTGATAGGTGACCTCGCCCTCGGGACCGTCGGCGGTGACCATCGCACTGCAGGTCCCATCGTTGGTCGCGGTGCTGACCGCGGTGACTCGGTGCTGCCACAACACTGTGCCGCCGAGGCGGAGCAGGTTGTCGTACAGCAGCTGTTCGTTCTTGCTCTGCTCCAGGACATACAGATGCGGGTACGGGGTGGTGCCGCGACCCAGCGCCCCGAACGCGATCCGGGCGAACACCGTCCGCTCGAATCCCGGCGCGATCGCCTCGGCCACCTCGGCTTCGGCCAGCACCTGGTCGATGATGCCGAGCTGGTCGTAAATCTCCATCGTTCGCGCCTGGACGCCAACAGCACGCGATTCGCGGGTCGGGCCTGTCTTGGTGTCGAGCACCGTGACGCCAAGGCCGAATTTCACCAGCCAGTTGGCGAGCATCAAGCCGGTGGGTCCGGCACCGACCACCACCACGTCCGTCACCGCTGGCATCATGACATCAGACGGTACTCGCGATTCCCGTTCCAACAGCGAGCTCAATCCGGGTGTGGCAAACTAGAACGAGCCTTCAGCAGCGTAGGGCTTGTCTCGTGCGCGCCTCAGCGGAGGTGCCTTACGCAACCGACCGCCGCTCGGCAAGGAAGTTCATGACTGTTGAATCGACGTTACCAGACCCCGGAGCCGTCTCCGAACCGGCTGCGGTCTTCGCCGGGCTGGCGGAGATGATCTACGCGGACACCGATTTCCCGCAGGTCTACCAGGCGATTTGTACGGCTGCGCCGCTGCTGGTGACCGGCTGCGACCACGCCTCACTGATGGTGCGTATCGGTGACCGCTTTATCACCGCGGCGGCCAATGACGATATCGCCGAACAAATTGACCGCTTCGAGCGTGAGTTCTGCGACGGACCTTGCGTGGACGCCATCGAGCACGAGTCAGCCCAGCTGGACACCGACCTGGCCGCGGACAGCCAATGGCCCAGACTGGCTGCCCGAGTTCTCGCCGAGACGCCTGTCCGTGGCGTGGCCGGCATCCGGTTGGCCGTCGGTGGAAACAAGAGGGGTGCGCTGAACTTCTTCTCCAACACGGCGGGGGCGTTGACCGCGGAGTCGGTTGATGAGGGAATCATCTTGGCCTCGTTCACCTCGGTTGCGTTGACGGCAGTCCATCATCGGCAGGAGGCCCATACGCTGCGCGCCGGGCTGGACAGCAATCGGGAGATCGGCAAGGCGACCGGTCTGATGATGGCCTTTCATGAGATCGGTGACGCCGCGGCGTTTGATCTGCTGCGTAAGACCTCACAGGACATGAACATCAAGATCGGCAAGGTGGCCCGGATGATCCTGGACCACCACAACAACCGCTGACCGTGAGCCGGAGAGTCGTCGTTGCATTTCGGCGACGCCACCAGGTCGCCGCCCTATCGTTGATCGCAGCGGCACAGTGTCGGAAGTCCGTCGGCTGCGTTTCTCACCGTAATCGTCGCAGCCAGCGCTTAAGCCGCGGCGGGGTCTGTCGGTGTACGGACTGCCGGATGCCTGGAGCTGATGCAGCGCGACCTTCCGCTCGACGCAAGTCCTGACGGGCTCGGCGAGCATCGGCTCGAGCGCAGATGATCT
>JBBSQO010000459.1:0-2052 GCA_038244025.1 Propionibacteriales bacterium | reverse complement strand
TGAACACCCAGGTCCGCGCCTTGGTGCCCAGCCGCATCGCGAACGTCCGCGGGTCATCGGCGTTGAGCACGCACCACCCGGATGGCTTGGTGATCTTGGTGATCACCGCCTTCACCTCGGCTAGCTGATCAAGGGTGTCGATGCCGTCCAGCCCGAGATGGTCGGAACTGATGTTGGTGACCACCGAGACGTCGTTGTAGGCGACGCCAACGCCGCGTCTCAAGATGCCGCCGCGGGCTGTCTCGGTGACCGCCAGCTGCACTCCCGGCTGCCGCAGCACCTGACCCGCGCCACTGGGTCCGGAGTAGTCGCCGGGCTCGACCAGCTCGCCATTGAGGTAGACCCCATCGGTGCTGGACCAGCCGACCGAGGTGCCGGCCAGACGAGCGATATGGCCAAGCATTCGTGCGGTGGTGGTCTTGCCATTGGTGCCGGTCACCGCAACGACCGGGATCTTGGGCCGGATCAGCCGCGGCGCCTCCCCCAGCGGGGCAGCAGCCAGCCTGCTGCTCGCCTCGGCCAGCGCGGCCGCCACCGACTCGGCGCCGAAGCTGATGGCATCAAGCACCTGGACCACGCCGTCGGCCAGGGCCTCGGCGCGACCGCTGTGCCGCCACGGGAAGGCCACCACCAGCTCCGCTACCCGTGCCCCGGGGCGGGACCGTACGGCCAACCGGGACGACCCACCGGAGAGCGCGAGCTTGCGTACCATGGTGGCCACCAGCCGGGCCGCAGATCGCTGCCGGAAGGCCGATCCGCTCGGCCCCGGACGGACCCTGCTGATGCCCAGCTGCGCCGCCACCGTGCGCGCATCGTCGACGGACAGCTCCAGCATGGTGGTCAGATCGAGGGTGAGCTTGGCGGCCGGTCGCGGAAAGTAGATGTTCGGTCCGACCAGCAGCCGAAACTCCACCAGGGCAGGTGAATCCGGCCCGGCAGACAAATTGGACGTGGCAGGCGAATCCGGCTGAGCCGGTGGATCCGGCATCGCGGTCAGGCGCCCATGGCGTGGACGCCACCATCGACGTGGATCATCTCACCGGTGGTCCGTGGGAAGAAGTCACTGAGCAGGGCCACCACGGCACGGGCGGTGGGTGCCATGTCCGTCGGGTCCCAGCCCAGCGGTGCCCGATCGGCCCAGACGTCGTTGAACTCCTCGGCCCCGCTGATCGAGCGCTTGGCCAGCGTTTCCAGCGGCCCCGCGGCGACGACGTTCACCCGGACTCCCTCGGGACCCAGATAACGGGCCAGGTAGCGGCTGGTGCTCTCCAGTGCCGCCTTCGAGACCCCCATCCAGTCGTAGACCGGCCAGGAGACCCGGGCGTCAAAGGTCAGACCGACCACGGATGGATCACTGCCAAACAAGGGTTTGCAGGCCATGGTCAAGGCCGCGAACGAGTAGGCCGACACCTGCAAGGCGGTCGCCACATCGGGCCATGGTGTGGTCAGGAAGTTACCGCCCAGGGCCGTCGCCGGGGCAAAGGCCAGCGAGTGGACCACCCCGTCCAGCCCATCAACATGTTTGCGGAGCTCGTCGGCCAACCCGGCCAGGTGACTCTCGTTGGTGACATCCAGCTCCAGCAGTGCAGGCACCGGATCAAGCTTCTTGATCACCCGCCTGGTCAGGCTCATGGCCCGGCCGTAGTTGGACACGACAACCTTCGCTCCCTCCTGCTGGGCGATCCTGGCGACGTGGAAACCGATCCCTGTGTCCAGGGTCACTCCGCTGACCAGAATGCGCTTACCATCAAGGATTCCCATGACTTCTCCCGTCGAGATTGCTGCCCAGTGTGGTCGTACGGATAACCAGTGTGGTCGTACGGATAACCAGTGTGGTCGTACGGATAATTAATGCCCCATGCCCAGGCCACCGTCGACCGGTAGCACGGCTCCGGTGATGTACCCGCCGGCGTCACTGGCAAGGAACTCGACCGTGCCGGTGACATCGTCCACACTGCCGAGCCGGCCCAGCGGTATCTGGGAGGTGTAGGTCTTCACCAGGTCCTCGCCCAGCTCGGCCGTCATGTCAGTCTGGATGAAGCCGGGTGCGAC
>JBBSQO010000458.1:0-2056 GCA_038244025.1 Propionibacteriales bacterium | reverse complement strand
CCGGCCAGACGGCGACGGAGACACCGGCCGACAGGCAGGTGACGACCAGGCCGGGTACGGCAAACTTGCCGACCTGCGTTATCAGCGGCGGGCGCCGAGCCCTCTTCGGAAGGGGCCTCTTCGCAAGGGCCCTCTTCGCAAGGGCCCGCTTCGGACGTGGCCGTACCAACAGAAAACCCCATCCTTCGTCGAGACCGTATCGTTACCGAAAGGGGAGTCTAGGCGACTGATCCCTCTGCTCGCACATCCGCTGCGGCGACAACCGCGTTCGGCAGCGCAACCGAGTCGCGGAACATGAGTACGGCCGCGTTGTCGGCTGGCATCTAGGCTTCGGCCATGACGATTGATGCGGCTGGCACTGTTCGGGACCTCCGAGAGACCTTCGCCAGCGGCCGGACCCGCCGGCTAGCGTGGCGGACCGGGCAGTTACGGGCGATGCACCGGATGCTGACGGAACGCCATCGCGAGCTGGAGGCCGCCCTGGCCGCCGATCTGGGCAAGCCCGCGGCGGAGTCCTGGTTGACCGAGATCGGCTTCCTCACCGCCGAGCTCGAGCACACTCTGAAGAACCTGGAGCACTGGCTCGCGCCCCGCCGGGCCGAGGTGCCGATGTCGCTGCAGCCGGCCACCGGGAAGGTGGTCATCGAACCGCTCGGTGTGGTGCTGGTGATCGCCCCCTGGAACTATCCGGTCCAGCTGCTGCTGGCACCGATGATCGGGGCGCTGGCGGCCGGCAACACGGTGCTGGCCAAGCCGAGCGAGCTGGCGCCCGCGTCGTCTGCCGTGCTGGCCACCATGGTGCCGCAGTACCTGGACTCGTCGGCGGTCCGGATCGTGGCAGGCGGCAAGGAGGAAACTACCGAGATCCTCCGGCAGCGCTTCGACCACATCTTCTACACCGGAAATGGCACTGTCGGCAAGGTGGTGATGCGGGCAGCCGCAGAACATCTGACGCCGGTCACGCTGGAGCTCGGCGGCAAGTCACCAACCTATGTCGATGACCAGGTGAACCTGCGCGCCGTCGCCCAGCGACTGGTCTGGGGCAAGTTCATGAACGCCGGCCAGACCTGCGTCGCACCGGACTATCTGCTGGCCAGCAGAAAGACCCAGACCCGGCTGATCCCGCATCTGCGGCGGGCCATCACCGACGCGTTCGGCACGGATCCACGCAACAGTGACTCCTACGGCCGGATCATCTCCGAGCGTCACTTCGACCGGCTCACCGGGCTGCTCGATGGACAGACGGCGGCGATAGGCGGTCAGAGTGATGCGGCGAGCCGCTATCTGGCACCGACCGTACTGGCCGAGGTGGCTGAAGATACGGCGGTGATGAAAGAGGAGATCTTCGGTCCCATCCTGCCGCTGGTCACCGTGGACAGCCCAGCCGAGGCCGTGGACTTCATCACTGCCCGGGACAAGCCGCTGGCCCTCTATCTGTTCACCGACTCAGCCGAGACCAAGGAGCTGTTCATTGCGCAGACCTCAGCGGGAGGGATGGGGATTGGCGTGCCGACCGCCCATCTGACCGCTCCGGGCCTACCCTTCGGTGGCGTCGGTCAGAGCGGCATCGGCAACTACCACGGCCGTTACTCCATCGACACGTTCTCCCACCACAAGGCCGTGCTGGACAAGCCACTGCGACCGGACACACTCAAGGCGATCTATCCGCCATTCACCACCATCAAGGAGCAGCTGATCCGCCGGGTGCTGATGCCGATCCGCCGGAAGCCGCACCGAGACTGACCATTGCAGCATCCTGTCCGTTCGCGGAAATTGGTGGCCGCCACTCGACCGGGGCTGGGATCTCGACACCGCGATATCAACCGTAGGTCTGTGGCAACCTTAGGGTCGACGGGCTTGAATTGACGGTCATCCTGTCGCTGGTCTAGCATCAGCAGCGGACTGCAAGCCTAGAGCCGCCGTCTGCTCTGCCTGATCTTGATAGATCGTTCTGATCCGATAGATCATTTTTTACGTTATTCAGTTGTTCACGTTGGATTTCCAGTCGTGAAGTCCTGCCGCGGGGGCGGCCATAGTTCTATGGGAGGCCTCCAAT
>JBBSQO010000457.1:0-2059 GCA_038244025.1 Propionibacteriales bacterium | reverse complement strand
GGTCGCCAGGCCAATGGCCAGCGCCACCAGACAGCCGACAAACCAGCTGAGGCCGGCAAAGACCGACCAGGTCGCAAACGAAGCCGGCGGTTTGTTCCGCGCAGTGGCGAGGAACGGCCGAGCGGCGAGACCGAGGCCGACCAGGTAGCCGATCACCCCCAGTACGGATAGCCACAACAATCCAGCCAGCGCACCGGCCGCAATGACGAGCAACGAGCCGAGCAACACCGGCAAGGCGGTACGGGTCGCTCTCTCTGCGCTGTCCACAATGCGGGTCCGCAGCATGGTCGGCCAGAGGGTGACCAGGGTTCCGATGATCGTCAAACCCATCCAGCCGAGCAGGTTGATGGCCGCATGGGCCAGCACCAGCTGATCATGCAGCGGGTCTGCCAGTCCCCTGGCCAGGACGGTGCCCAGTCCGGCGCCGATCGGCAGCAGGACGGCCGCCACCACGTAGTAGCGGACGGTCGGGGCGAACCGGCCCGGCAGCGAATGCCGGATCATTGCAACCAGCGAGGCTCCGTGCCACAGCACCGCCAGCGCGACCGCCGAGGCGCCGATGACGGTGAGCGGCCAGATGGACGTCAGCACCCCGGCAATGACCACCATGACACCGATGTTCAACAGTGCCAGCCGGATCGACTGCCTGCGCCGGTCACCCTCCCAGGGTGCCGATCTCAGCAGGGCATCGGCAAAGTACCGGCTCCACACCATGATCGAGTGCGTGATGGCGCCCAGCAACAGGAGGTGGATCATCAGCCAGCGCGGCGCCGGTACCCACTGGTGGATGATCGCGATGACGAGCAGCGCCAGCAGCCAGAACAGCACCGGTAGGTCACGCAGCGGCCAGAATCCGCGCTTCATGCCACCCCCTCGGCAGGTGCCCGGGGCTGTCGTGACCCGGGTTGTGGCGAGCCGCGTTGCCGTACGGCCGACCAGGCGACCAGTAACACGAACAGCAGCAGCGCAACGATATTCGCCACCCCACCGACCTGCCAGGCAGCATGCAACTGCAGTGCATCACCGAGCCAGAGCCGGACCACGAGCGAAAGATGCAACAGGACGACTGGCACGATCAGCACCGGATGGTACGGCAGTGGGCGGCGAAGCACGGCTGGCAGGATCACGGAAGCATGGGCCATGATCATCGAAATGGTGAAGCCGAGGAAGATGGCGTGGATCACCGTGTCATAGCGGGCACCCGCTACTGCGGCTCCACCGACCAGCCAGGTGACCGCTGCCACAAGCAGCCAAAAATAGCCGGCCAGCATGCAGCCCGCCGCAAAGCGTGGCAGCCCCGTCGACCTGATGGTCCGGCGGGCGACATCATGGGCAGCCAGCCAGGCAACAAGAATGAGCAAGCTGAGCCCGAGCAACGCATAACCGGCCGACGGCCACAGCAGGCTGGACACAATCCCCGCCACCAGCAGTGCATTCAGAGCGAGCAGCTGGCGGCCGGCCCGCGGCCCCATGTCGATCCTGGCCAACTCCAGCCGCTCACCGCCGATGGTGAGAATGATGAACCCGGCCAGCCACGGCAGCAGGACAGCAACGTCGACATCACGCAGCCACATGGTCAGGGCGCAGACCGCCAGCACCGCACCGAAGCACTGAATCAGCACCGCGTCATCGCGAGAGCGTCGCCACAACGGGAGGTAGACCGCCACCATTGCGATCGCGCCCGCCAACAGCAGTGCCTTGCCGACCAGTAGTGGGGCCGGGGTCACCAACAGCACCCCGCCGACACCGAACAGCGCCGGCGAAAGAAACCCGAGCCGGCGCCGCAGCGCGACCGCGCGCTCGAGTGAGATCAGGGTGCCAACGAATCCGAATACCATCAAGAAACCGTGCACCTGCGGCAGCCGGCGGGTGGTGATGGGGGCCGGCACCCCGAGTAGGATCAGCGCCGCGTCCAGTCCGGCCAGCAGGGCCAGCCCAGCCGGCACCATCAGCAGTGCCCGCCGGATGACCAAGGAGGTCTGAGCATCCGTTCGTCGAGACTTCCCCCCAGCCGCCGGTCGAGAGCCAGGACCGCCCGCCGGTCGAGCCTCCGCCGGCC
>JBBSQO010000456.1:0-2070 GCA_038244025.1 Propionibacteriales bacterium | reverse complement strand
GACCACCACGGCGGAGCCGGCGTTGACCAGCGAGCCCAGCACCGCGCCGATAAACATCCGGAGGCCCTGACCCGCTTCGCCGTCGGGCCGGAGTAGCCGCCGGCCGCCTGGTTGCGCCCCGGCCAGGTCGAGCATCTCGGTCCGGCCGAGCCGAGAATCATGGTCCAGCCAGACCGGCGCGGCCGGGTCAACGTCGACGACGAGGTGCGAGTCCGGTTGTGCCCTGGCCTCCAATCCGTAGTCGGCTATCCCGTCCGGCAGCGGATCGGCGAACCCGAGCCCGAGCGGGTGCAGTGAGCAGGCCAGCACCGCATCGGCGCCGCTCAGGGGGGCCAGATCGGGCCCAATGACCTCGAGCACGACGTCGCCGCCAGTCGTGCTGCCAGCCGCCGGATCCAGTACCACTTCTCCGCCGGCCTGCCAGATGGCTGTTGCCCAGATCAGCGTCACCCAGTGCCCTGGTGCCTGGCCGGCCAACGTCAGTGCGACCTCGTCACCCTCCTCCAGGGCGTACTCGTTGACCAACAAGTTGGCCGTCTTGTCCACCCAGTTGGTAAAGCTGACCAGCGACAGCTCGGTACGCTCACCACTGGCCAGGTCGTAGTAGGTCAGAAACGGATCTGGGCCGCGGGTCTTCAGGGCACTGCGAAAGACGGCGTCTAGAGTGGTCATCCACTTGATCCTAGGTGCGCTCAGTCCCAGCCGGTACGGTGGCCGCTACGCTTGCCGCCATGCGATACGTGGTGATCATGGCCGGGGGGTCCGGAAAGCGCCTGTGGCCACTGTCTCGGCAGGACATGCCCAAGCAGCTGCTGCCGCTGGTCGAGGGTAGGAGCCTGCTCCGGATCGCCTTCGAGCGGGTGGTCGGTGTTGTCGGAGCCGCGCAGGTCCTGGTCTGCACCGGCGCCGAGTACTTGCACGTGGTGGGGGCTGAGCTGCCGGAGCTGGCGAAGGCCAACATCCTCGGCGAGCCGGTCGGCCGGGACTCGCTGAACGCCGTCGCCTGGCCGGCCGCGATCCTGGCGGCCCGCGATCCCGAGGCGGTGGTGGCGATGGTCACCGCGGACCACATCATGCACCCGGTCTCGAACTTCCGTACCGCCCTGGAGCAGGCCTTCGCGGTGGCCGAGTCGGACCCGACCGCTCTGGTCACCTTCGGGGTGGTGCCGACCTCGCCACACACCGGCTATGGCTACCTGTATCGCGGAAACGCGGTCGCGGGCTTCGATGATGTCTTCGAGGTTCAGTCCTTTAAGGAGAAACCCGACCGGGAGACTGCCGAACGATACCTGGCGTCGGGAGACTACTGGTGGAACTCGGGCATGTTCGTCTGGCGGGCAGCCACCCTGCTGGACCAGCTGCAGACTCTGGTGCCGGAGTGCTGGCAGATCGTCACCACCCTGGCTGTCGAACCTGAACGCCTGGCCGAGCTCTATCCCCAGCTGCCCCGGATCAGCGTCGACTACGCGATCATGGAACCGGTCTCACAGCATCGGGGGACCGGGCACGTTGTCGCGGTGAAGCTGCCGATCACCTGGCATGACGTTGGCGGGTTCGCCGCGCTGGCCGAACAGCTGCCCCAAGATGATCATGGCAATGCCTTTACCGGCGTCAGCGTGCTGGTCGACAGCCGGGACAACCTGGTGATCAACCAGGCCGAGGACGGCCGGGTGGTGGCGGTGGTCGGGCTCAGTAACACCGTGATCGTCCAGACACCCGAGGTCACCCTGGTTTGCCCGGTCAGTGAAGCCGAGCGGATCAAGGAGCTGGTCGCCGAAGTCACCAACCGGCTCGGCGGCACCTACGCCTGAACCTTCAGCCCCCATTGGGTTCCGGCGCATCGGTCGCCGGATAATTCTTCATGAAGTCCATGATCGCCTGGCCGCTGACAGAACCACAGGATTGCCGGACGCCGCGTTGGCTTTGCAGGTCCGACGGATTCCGCGGATCGGCATACCAGCGGGCCAGCACGATGTTCTTGCCGGCTGGGAAGGGGCCATCCGCCTTGGCCCAGGGCGCGGCGATGAAGCGGTCGGACAGGTTGTCGCTAAAGGTCTTGGAGATTCGTCT
>JBBSQO010000455.1:0-2077 GCA_038244025.1 Propionibacteriales bacterium | reverse complement strand
GACTGCCATCGGGGCAGGGCTTTCGCCGCGGAGCCGTACGTTCCAGCAGCCGGCTACCGGCTCGAAGAAGTACTCATCATCGGTCAGCCCATCGAGCCGGGCCCTGATCTGATGCTGCCAATGCCAGTCCAGCTGGGTGGCCAGCTCTTCGGTCCAGTCAAGTCCCTCGCTGCTTCCGGCTCCGCCAGCATCGGGGTCTGGTGATTTGTTCATGTTCTTGTCGGTATCCATATCCAGACCATGCCATCGCCGTCTGAGAGTCTGCAAGGATGCGTCCATGCGTGTTGTGGTGGCCTGCGACTCCATCGGTGCCCTGACCTCCGCGGCTGCCGGTACAGTGTTGGCCGCGGCCTGGCCGGATGCGCAAACTGCGGTGGTGCCGATGGGGGAGTCCGGGCAAGGATTTGCGGCTGCGATGGCCGATCAGGACAACTCAGGTGAGCTGCTCGTCGTCACGGTCAACCCCGAGCCATCAGCGCCGGCGGCCGGGATCCCGTACCAGGCCTCCTCGCTACCGCTCGGCCTGGCCCTGCGCCGGGCTCTGTCGATGGCTGGGCACCGACCTGCCGCGGTGGTCATCGACCTTGCCGGGGCCCGCACCCACGATGGTGGCGCCGGCCTGCTGGCCGGTCTGGGTGCCGACGCCGACGGACCTCTGGACGCCGGGGTGGCCGGGCTCGGGTCGGTGACCACGCTGGATCTGACCCCGGCACGTGAGCTGCTCGCCGGCGTCGAGCTGCTCGGGGTCTGCCCGCCCGCGGACGTCCAGCAACCCCTGCTTGGCCTGCGGGGAATCACGTCGCTGCGGGGGCGCGCAGTCGGCGAGGACGCCGAACGTCTGCTCGCCACCGATGCGACGCTGGAACGCTTTGCCGGCCTGTGTTCAATGTCCGGGAGCCCGACGTCCGAACTCAGTACGGGTGGTCTTGTTACGGGCGCGCCTGAAACGGCAGTCACTGGTCCTGGCCTCGGCACCGCCCCGGGAGCGGGCGCTTGCGGCGGCACCGGGCTCGGCATCCTCGCGCTCGGCGGGCGAGTGCTGACCGGAGCGGCTTACGCCGCCGAACGCGGTGGCCTGGCCGATACCGCACGCCAAGCGGATCTGGTGGTGACCGGCTGCAACAGCCTGGATTTCGCCAGTCGTGGCGGTGGAGTCCTGGCCGAGGTGGCGGCCCTAGCCGAACAGGCGATCCGTCCTTGCATCGTGATTGCCGGTGAGGTGCTGGTCGGCAGCAGGGAGCTGCGGGCGATGGGGATCGAGTCGGCCTATCCGGTCCGGGAGCCGGTGCTCCCGTCCGCTACTGGGCTGCTGGCCGATGGCGAGGAGATTTCTGCCGCCGAGCTGGGTGCTACGGCGGCCCGGATTGCCCGCTCGTGGTCCTGGTAGAACCATCGTCACCGGGTCCAGCTGGGTTGACAGGTGTTTGGTCTGGGGATCGTCTACTCGTAGACTGAGTTCAGCCGGAACGGGCAGTCAGGTGATTCAGGTGTCGCCTAAGGGTCAGCGCGATGGCATACCGTACACGTTGGAGGGTGCGGCAAGTACTATGAGGGGCAGCGGGAATGCACGGCAGCGGCCCATCGTTCAGCAAGGGACACGACGTCAGCAGACTGGAGAGAGATATGACTGTTCAGGACCAGACCAGCACCGAGGCCCCCACGGCTGACGGCATCATTTTGACCGATGGAGCGGCCAGCAAGGTGAAATCCCTGCTGGAGGGCGAGGGCCGTGATGATCTGGCATTGCGGGTGGCGGTCCAGCCCGGCGGCTGCTCCGGCTTGCGATACCAGTTGTTCTTCGACGAGCGCAACCTTGATGGTGACGTGGTCGAGAGCTTCGGTGGCGTCCACGTGGTCACCGACCGGATGAGCGCCCCGTACCTGAGTGGCGCGACGATCGACTTCGTCGACACCATCGAGAAGCAGGGCTTCACCATCGACAACCCGGTTGCGACCGGGTCCTGTGCCTGCGGTGACAGCTTCCACTGAGCAGCTGGGACGTCACCGTAATGCCGATCACTGAGCGGTACGTCGCTGCTGCCGATCGCTATCAGTCGATGCCCTATCGCCGGGTCGG
>JBBSQO010000454.1:0-2077 GCA_038244025.1 Propionibacteriales bacterium | reverse complement strand
TGAACTTCGCACCGAGGGCGATGGCAGCGACAATATCCGCACCGTTCATGATGCCGGTATCAAGGAGGATTTCGGTATCGCCGCCGACCTCCGCCACCACCGTCGGCAACAAATGGAACGGAATCGGTGCCCGATCGAGCTGGCGCCCTCCGTGGTTGGACAAGACAATGCCGTCGACGCCGAGGTCAACCAGCCGGCGAGCGTCGGCAAGGCTCTGAACGCCCTTGACCACGAGCTTGCCGGGCCACTGCCCCTTGATCCACCTCAAGTCCTCAAAGTCGACGGTGGGGTCGAACATGGTCTCCAACAATTCGGCGACCGTGCCAAACCAATGGTCCAGGGAGGCGAAAGCGAGCGGCTCGGTGGTGAGGAAGTTGATCCACCAGCCGGGGCGTGGAACTGCGTTGATAATGGTTTTCGGGGTCAACGCAGGTGAGATGGTCATCCCATTGCGGGTGTCGCGTAGCCGCGCACCCGCCACCGGGACGTCGACGGTGACCAGCAAGGTGTCATAGCCCGCACGGGCAGCGCGATTGACCAGCGTCATGGATCGTTCCCGGTCCTTCCACATGTACAGCTGAAACCAGTTGCGCCCGTCCGGGTTGGCAGCGGCGACGTCCTCGATCGAGCTGGTGGCCATGGTCGACAGGGAGAATGGGATGCCAACGGCACCAGCCGCACCGGCACCGGCGATCTCGCCTTCGGTCTGCATCATCCGAGTGAAGCCGGTGGGCGCAATACCGAAAGGCAATGCGGTCGGTTTACCCAGCACAGTAGCGGTGGTGTCGACCGCCGAAACGTCACGCAGGATCGCCGGATGAAATTCGATGTTGGCGAAAGCCTGCCGGGCCCGGGCCAGCGACAGCTCACCCTCTGCGGCCCCTCGGTGTAGTCGAAGGCAGCGTTGGGGGTACGGCGCCTGGCGATCGCCCGCAAGTCGGCGATCGTCAGTGCACCGTTAAGGCGTCGCTTCTTCGGACTCAGCTCCGGCTTCTTGAACTGCAGCAGCGGAGCGAGATCCTGCTTCTTCGGGATCTGTCGATGGACCATGTCCTACTCCCTTCCGGAGTGCACTCTGTTGGGCCGACTTGACCGGAGCCCCGGCGAGCTTCAGCCCCACCAGACTCAAACCCGGGTCCCCACCAGACTCAAAGGTAGGTGAAGCGAGAACCGTAGTCGGTTGTCATCTGCACGATCATGCCCTCCAGCAGGACAGATACGTCGATCCCTGCCTCGGTGAGCATCGGGATCAGCACCGTCTCCTCCTTCTTGATCCTCAGGGTGAACAGCACCATCAGGGCATGGGCCGACAGTGCAGCCTCGAAGCCGGTAGCGGCCCGCCTCGTCCTGGCGATGGTACTGAGCAGAAAGTCATGATCCACCTCGAGAGAGGCGACCAGTGCGCCGGCGCCCACCCTACGCGCCGCACCGTACAGCACGCGCTTCTCAGCCTCCAGATGGGCCAGCACATCATCGTGCAGGAACTGGGCTAGTCGGAGCCGCGCCGGCTCGGGATCATGGCCGGCCGCCACATCGTTGATCAGCTCATCGGCGTAGTCGGTTAACCGAGCCCGAAGGCCGGCATGGTGATCTTCAGCCGTCCGAGGAGTCCGGGCGTCGTCCTGGTCGGACAACAGACTCTGTTCTTCATTTGCCTGGTTCATCTTCATAATTACAAACCTATTTGTAATAAAGCGCAAGTGCCATGACCGATGGTCCTACTCGCTGGCTACAGCACCTGTCCTGACGGATCAAGGCAGCTTCGCGACCGTCAGCAGAATGGCTGAATCCTCGATCGTTTCTCGGCTGTGGCGAAGCCGGTCCGCTCAGCGGAGCAGTTGCGGTGGACCAGGCTGAGGACGACGGCCGACCTCCCCCACCCGGGCACCGCCGTACGGCCGGTCCGGTTCACCGCGATGACCCGCAGGCGGTCCGGCATGGACCCCGCTCGCGCTCGTGATTAACGTGCGATCGAGCTCCTCCTTCGGCCAGCCCGGCGACCCGGACCTGTGACAGAATTGCGTGATGAGCAGTCGCTTGGTGGTCCTGGGCAGCTGCGGTGCGTGGCCTGAAGGAG
>JBBSQO010000453.1:0-2088 GCA_038244025.1 Propionibacteriales bacterium | reverse complement strand
GTCTGCCGGGGCTGGCCCGAGGCGGCGTGTGCGGACGCGGCCGTCGAGAAGGTCAGGCTGCTCGCGCTCGCGGTCGTGGCGGCAATGGGCGGCCGCTCCATCCGCTCCGTGGCAGGAGAGGTCGGCGTGGACTACTCGTCCCTGTCCGACCTGCTGGCAGGACGCTCCTGGCCAGACAGCGCTACCGTCGCCCGGCTGGAGGTTGGGCTGGATCGCTCGTTGTGGCCACCGCATGAGGGCGTCGAAGACTGAGCGCGGGAGACCGGCGGGTTCAGACCCCACCTACACCCTCGATTGTGAAGAGCCCAGAATCCGAGATCTGCCACCAGATTTGGCCCAGCCCAAGTTCCGAGCGTGAGGTCGCGGTGGCCGGACAAACTGGTGGCAGTCTTGCGTGTTCTCTTCTCCGGTAACGGCTACCCGGCTGGCCGCAGCCGCAGCCCTTGCGGGGTCATCCGGAATCCGGCCTGCTGGAGGGCCTCGCTGACTGCGACCGCGGCAAAGACATGGCCGCCGTCGGCCCGCTCAATGGTCACCTTGCCCAGCATCCCGGCCGACACCGAACCAGCCAACGCCGCCGCAGCCGGTGACAGTACTGCTTGCTCGGCACCGAAGGACAACAGGGTCTTGCCACCTCGCTCGACATACAGCGCCAGCGCACCGTCGACCAGTACCACCAGGGCGCCGGCCTTGCGTCCCGGCCGGTGCCCCTCGCGCTCCGGCCAGGGCAGCGCGGCACCGTATGGATTGGCCGGGTCGCAGGCGGCCAGCACCAGCGTTGCCGGACCAGCATTGTCCGCCTTCTGCAGGTGAGTGCGGTCGGTCAGATGCGCGCGGAGCCGATCGACGGCTCCGGTGAGCGCAAACTGTGCCGCACCCAGGCCTTCGATGAAGTACCCGCGACGGCATTGACCGGACTCCTCCAGGGCGCTGAGTGCCCGGTAGGCGGCACCGAACCCGCCTTGGCTGTCCTCGGTGAGTACCGAGCCACGGGTCAGCACACCGTAGCGATCCAGTTGGGCGAACAGGTCGCCGGTGAACCGGTTGCTGGCGGACTGGCTGGTACGGGTCACCCGCCCCCAGCGGCCGGCGGTCGTCGGCGAGGACAGCCGGGTGCCGCCGCGGGGTCGGGACAGCCGGGCCGCGGCCAGCCGGGAGGTGTGCAGGTGAGAGGTGTGCAGGCGGGATACCGGCTTGCGAGGATGTTTGATCGCACCGCCGGCAGTCTGTGCCCGGACCGGGGCCAGGGTGTCGGCGGTGATGTGCCCGGACCAGACCAGATCCCACAGCGCGGCGGTGTAGCCGGCGCGGGCACTGGTAGATGAGCCTTCTTCACCTTCGGCCAGTAGGGCATCGAAGAACCACGCTCCGCCGGGCGCCATCCGCTCCAGCAGCTGCCGGCCGGCAAAGGTGGCCGGGTCCGCCCGTGGTGGAGGCGGCTCCATGCCGGGAAGGATGAAGCGAAGCCAGCCGTCGGACTCACCGATGGCGCCATCGCCCAGCCAGCTCACCTCCCCCGACGAGGTGAGCTGGTCGAGCATGGCTGGGGCGTAGTCGATGATCCTGGCCGGCAGGATGACGGTCTCGATCATGCTGGCGGGCATCGGGTATCCGGCCAGCTGCTCAAGCACCGAGAGCAGCGCATCCGTGCCTCGGGCGCCCGATCCGATCCCCTGCCACTCGGGCAGGAACCGGGCGAAGGCCACCTGCTCGATCGGCTCAACCTCCTTGCGGAGGGCGGCCAGCGAGCGCCGCTTGACCAGCGCCAGCACCCGGGAATGGCAATACTGATCCGTGCCGGCTCGGTGCTCGTCGCGTTCCTCGGTGAAGGTGCCGGCGACCAGGGTGCCGGGACCGACCAGCTGCTGAGCCGCCGCGGCGATGACCGCCTCGCCCAGCCCGTACCGGGCCGCCAGGGTTTGCAGCTCGAACGGCCCGTGACTTCGGGCCCAGCGCAGCACCAGCGCCTGGACCGGCTGGTCGATGAGATCGGTGAAGTTGGCCGCCACTCCTGGCGGCACCGGGATGCCGAGCCCGTCCCGCAGCAGCGGGATGTCCTCGGTGACGGCGAGAACATCCTGGCCAGCG
>JBBSQO010000452.1:0-2100 GCA_038244025.1 Propionibacteriales bacterium | reverse complement strand
GGGGCTGGCCATCGTAGTAGCCGTCTTCACGGTCGGACCGGTCAACCGCCGAGTCGGCCAAAGGAAGGCAAAAATGCCCTGATTGGTCGTGGTGGTGACATTTTCGACAGCCCAAAGGACTTTGTGCTATTTTTCACAAGCACCCACCTCTCTTCCGTGACGGCCCCAGGCCGTGGACAGGACAGCCGCCACGATGACGACTGCAGCACCCACCGAGAGCATCACGACCCGGCCCAGTGTCCACGTTATGCGGGCGCGCAAACTGCTGTTTGCCGGGCTGACTGGCGGTGTCGCTGCCGCCATCATCGCGATGATCCTCTTCGGCCTACTTAACGGCACGCCCGGGCTGATCTCCGCGGCGCTGGCCGCAGCCATGGTGCTGTTCTTCTACGCGGTCGGCCAACTCGTGATGGTCATCTTCGCCGACGCGGGTGCTCAGCTGCTGATGATGGTCTCGATGGGCAGCTACTTCGCCCGGGTGGCCATCCTCGGGCTGGCCCTGCTGCTCTACGACAAGAACCGTGAGGCCCTGCCGTCGCTGATCCCGGTTCCGGTTTTCGTCACCACCATCGCCGTGGTGGCCGGCTGGCTGGCGGTGGAGGTCTTCGTCTTCTCCCGGCTGAGAATCGGCATTTATGACACTCCCTACGTCGACCCGGTTGAGGAAGCGACCGAGGAGGGCGAGTCGAAGTGACCGCCGGTTCTCACCCTGCTAGCGTGTCTGGTGCCATGACTGACAAGCTCCCGAAGCCTGATCGGAACAGCACGCCTGATCGGTGGGAGTCTGGTCGGTTCAGCCAGTTCGACGGCATGGACCAGGCCATTCAGGCGTTGGGCTACTTGATTGCCGGGATAGTAGTCTATGGCGGGCTTGGCTGGCTGGGTGATCACTACCTGGGGACGAGGTTTCTGCTGCCGTTGGGCATCATGCTTGGTGCGGCCGGAGGCATCTACCTGATTATCCGGCGTTTTGGTGTCACGCCCGAGGACGAGGGGCCGAAGAAATGACTACCGCGACGACCTGCGGTGCACGCAGTCTGCGCACGGCCCCGACGCCAAGCGCTAGGCACACAGAGGAGGAACGTTGGGACCGATAACCCCCGCTCTGGTTCCGCTGGACAGCGGCGGCTTCCAGGCTCCGGGCGTCGAGGACTTCAAGCTACCGCCGATCTTCGGCAACGTGTCCTGGCTGCAGTGGCTGGACAAGCCGATGTTCCAGGCCATCATCTCGGTGATCTTGATCCTGGCCTTCTGGGTCTGGGTGTCCAGCAAGCGCAACATGGTGCCCGGCAAGGCGCAGTTCATCGGCGAGTATGCCTACTCGTTCGTCCGCAACTCGAGTGCCCGCGACGTCATCGGCCATGACTTCAAGAAGTACGTGCCGTACCTGGTGGCGCTGTTCTCCTTCGTGCTGGTGAACAACCTCTTCGGCATCTTCCCGCTGTTGCTGTTCCCGACCGCCTCCCACGTCGGCTGGGCGTACGGGCTGGCCGCGCTCAGCTGGGTCATCTACAACGTGGTTGGGATCATCAAGCACGGCCCGCTCGGCTACCTCAAGCTGACCGTGATGCCGGCCGGGGTGCCGGTCTGGATGTATCCGCTCGTCATCCCGATCGAGTTCTTGTCCAACATCATCGTCCGGCCGATCACCCTGTCCCTGCGACTCTTTGCCAACATGTTCGCTGGTCACCTGCTGGTGCTCGTCTTCATTCTCGGCGGGGAGTACCTGATCCTGCACACCGACTCCATCTTCAACAGTGTGGTCGGCGGCGTCTCGCTTCTCTTCAGCCTCGCCATCTTCCTGCTGGAGCTGGTGGTGCAGGCCCTGCAGGCCTACATCTTCACTATCCTGACGGCGCAGTACATCTCGTCATCGGTTGCCGAAGCACATTAAGTTTGACCTTCCCGTACCCTAACCACCCAAGACTTCCCGATGAGCGGGAAATCCTGAAAGGAACACAGCAATGACTCTGATGGAAATCACCGGCTCGCTCGGCGTGGTCGGTTACGGCCTCGGCGCGATCGGACCGGGCATCGGCATCGGCATCATCTTCGGCAAGGTGATTGAGGGCACCGCCCGCCAGCCGGAGGCCCGTGGCG
>JBBSQO010000451.1:0-2125 GCA_038244025.1 Propionibacteriales bacterium | reverse complement strand
GCACCTTGCTGCCCACCGCGTTCGCGATCTGCAGATCAGCATTGCCCAGACGGCCCGGCGGCAGACCGCCCAGGAGCTGGATCAGGTTGCGGTAACGCTGGCCACCCTGACGGCATGGGTGGGTCATCGTGATCACCAGGTGGGATTGTTCGCCGAGCAGCTAGATGCCGTGGGGGTGCAGCGTGATGCGGCGCTGGATGTGACGGCCAGTGAGTTCGCCCGGCAGCTCTCCCAGCTGGACGCCGACGCGGCCGAGCAGGCCAGGTTGATCACTGCCGACGTCAAGGCTGGGTTCGAGAGGTTCTGCGGAGCGTTGCCGGATGAGGACCCGAAGGACCTGGAGGCGGCCGGTCGTGAGGTCATCGCCGCCCGAATCCGCGCGGAGGTGGAGAAATGGCGGGACAGCTGGGAGACTCGGCTGCGACAATCCATCACCGGCCTGGCCGAGCGTCATCAGGATTCGCTGGCGAAGGCACTTGCCGGGCTGCAACAGGCGGCCGAGGAACTGCTGGGTGTCCGGCTGCAGGCTCAGCTGGGCACGGTTGAGCTGCCCGACCTGGGCAACTTTCGCTACGAGTTCGATCCCGGGATGGGATGGAACCAGCCATTAGCGGCGGCACTGCGCTGGCATGCTCCTGGTCGACTGGCCCGGCGCCAGATCATCAACCACCTCCGCGAGGAGCTGCCCCGGCTGGTGGACAAGCATCTCGGGCGGGCCCGTTCGGACTTCCAGTCTCGGCTTCAGACGGCCGGCCGGGAGCTGGATGCCAACATCACCGCCGCCTTCGCTCACCAGCAACAGGCACTGCGGCAGGGACTGTCTAATGCCCGGTCGCTGTACGACCGTACGCACGCCGACCAGCAGGGTGCCCGGCAGACCTTGGGCGCGAAGCGAGATGAGCTGCAGAGTTTGCTGGCGCGCTTCGAGGAGCTGGGACGGTACCCGACCGAGCAGCACAGCAGGCAGATGATCAGGAGCCTCGCTTGACCAACAGGAACGTCGAGACGACTGCCTTTTCGCCAGGGGGCGGGGCGGATCCGCTGCCGGTGGACCCGGACCTGCCGGCAGCCGTACCCCGCCTACACCGGCGCGCTGGACGGTTGCTGCGCAACCGCTGGGACATTGTGCTGGCCATCGCGGCCGGAGGTGCGTTGGGCAGCCTGGCCCGGTGGGGGCTGACCGAGCTGCTGCCACACCAGCCTGGCCAGCTGGCCTGGTCCACCATGATCGAGAACGTCTCCGGCGCCTTGCTGATCGGCATCGTGATGGTCTTCGTGGTGGACGTGTGGCCCTCGACCCGCTACCTGCGGCCGTTTTGGTGTGTGGGCGTGCTCGGAGGTTTCACCACCTTCTCCACCTACCTGCTGGACACCCGCTCGCTGATCGTTGAGGGAGCCATGATGCGTGCCGGTCTCTATCTGTTCGGAACTCTGTTCGCCGGTCTGGCCGCGGTCTGGCTGGGCGTGGTACTGGCTCGTACGGTGGTCCGCTTTGGCCACCACCGTGAGCGAGCGAAGAGAAAGGATCGCGAGCGCGCAAGGAGAACCGCTCAAGCAACCCGCGACGCGAGCGAACCTTCAGAACCGAGGAGCAGGCGATGACACTGCAGGGTAGAGCAATGCGACTGACGATCCTGGTCAAGGAGTCGGACCAATGGCACCGCCGGCCGCTCTACACTGAGATTGTGCACCGGGCCCATCAGACAGGGCTGGCCGGTGCTGCCGTCTTTCGTGGGATTGAGGGGTACGGGAAGTCCAGCCACATCCATACCAACCGGATTCTCTCCCTCAGCGAGGACCTGCCGGTGTCCATCGTGATCGTCGATACGGAGCCGAAGATCCAGACCTTCCTGCCGGAGCTGGACCAGCTGGTGACCGAGGGACTGATCATGCTGGATGAGGTGGACGTGGTCAAGTACGTCAGCCGGTCCGATCCATCACAGACAGGTCCCACATGGTGACGATGGCCCTGGTCCTCCTCGGCGGTGCGGTCGGTGCACCGGCCCGCTACCTGACCGACCTGTTGATCCAGTCCAGACACGACAGTGTCTTTCCCTGGGGCACCTTGACCGTCAACGTCGTGGGCTCATTTTTGCTGGGCCTGGTCGCCGGGGCTGTTGCCGTG
>JBBSQO010000450.1:0-2137 GCA_038244025.1 Propionibacteriales bacterium | reverse complement strand
AGTCCGGGGAGTGGGTGTGGCGGCGGTTGGCCGATGTTCGGCCCGACGACCTGTTGCCGATCCAGCTGGGCACCCTGGTCGGAGAACCCCGCCAGGTACCGCTGCCGGTGCTGGACCAGGCCTACTACGGCGGCGACCACACCTTGGACGTGCCCAATCTGGTCACGCCAGAGCTGGCAGAGCTGGTCGGCTACTTCATCGGGGATGGCAGCCTGCATGCCAAGGGCGTCCGGTTGTGTGTCGCCGACACCGACCTGGACGTCGTCCAGCGACTTCAGGTGCTGTCGAAGGAGCTGTTCAATCTTGAACCGACGGTCACGTCGCAGCAGGGCTACCAGGAAGTATCCCTGTCCTCGATCCGGCTGGCTCGGTGGTGGAAGGCCGCCGGCTTCGCCAAGCAGCTGCCGACTGAGGCCCACGTCGGAAAGGGCTGGTCGCCGCGGGTTCCGTCGGCACTGCTGGAGTCGAACGACGCAGCCGTCTACGCTGCCTTCGCTCGCGGACTGTTCGAGGCCGGCGGCACGGTGGCCGATGGCGTGCCATCGCTGTCGACCGCGTCGCCGGGCTTTGCGGCCGAGGTCCGCACCCTGCTGTTGAGCATCGGCCTGGCCACCACCACCCGGGAGACCGTCAGCGGCTGGGGCGGGCCAATTCACCAGCTCCGGCTGCGCAATGTCGACCATGCGCGGCGGTATGACGAGATCGTCGGGTTCATCGGCAGCCGCAAGAACGGGTTGCTGGTCGAGCTCGAGTCCTCTCAGACGGGCAACCGTGACCGGGTGTTCGGGCCGCTGGAGCCTAGTTATCTCTTCGAGCGAGTGGCGGTGAACGCCGACGGCGGGGTGCAGCCCACGTACGACATCTCGGTGCCGGAGAACGTCACCTATGTCGCGTCCGGCTTCGTCAGCCACAACACGATTGGCTTCATGATGGACTGCGACACGACCGGCATCGAGCCAGACTTCTCGCTGGTGAAGTTCAAGAAGCTGGTCGGCGGCGGCTCGATGCAGATCGTCAACCAGACCATCCCGCGGGCACTGCGGCGGATGGGGTACGCGCAGGAGACCGCCGAGGCGATCATCGAGTACATCGCCGAGAACGGCCATGTCATTGATGCCCCCGGACTGAAGCCGGAGCACTATGAGGTGTTCGACACGGCGATGGGCAAGCGGGCGATCAAGCCGATGGGACACGTGCGGATGATGGCGGCGGCGCAGCCGTTCCTGTCCGGTGCGATCTCCAAGACGGTCAACCTGCCGGAGACGGCGACGGTGGCGGAGATCGCCGACGTCTATCTGCAGGGCTGGAAGCTCGGGCTCAAGGCGCTGGCGGTCTACCGGGACAACTGCAAGGTTGGTCAGCCGCTCAGCGATGGCAAGGCCGGCGACGGCAAGGGCGGCAAGGCGGTGGAGAAGACGCCGAAGCAGGTCGAGTACCGGCCGATCCGCAAGCGGCTGCCCAAGTCGCGGCCGAGCCAGACGACCTCGTTCGCGGTCGGTGGCGCGGAGGGGTACATGACGTCGGGCTCCTATCCCGACGATGGGCTGGGTGAGGTCTTTTTGAAGCTCGGCAAGCAGGGGTCCACCTTGGCCGGTGTGATGGATGCCTTCTCGATCGCGGTCTCGATCGGGCTGCAGTACGGGGTGCCGCTGGAGACCTTCGTGCAGAAGTTCACCAACCTGAAGTTCGAGCCGGCCGGGCTGACCGACGACCCGGATATCCGAATGGCGCAGTCGATCATGGACTACATCTTCCGCCGGCTGGCGCTGGACTACATGTCCTTTGAGGAGCGGGCCGAGCTGGGCATCTACACCGCCACCGAGCGGGCCCGGCAGGTGGAGACGGGCTCCTACCTTCCCGAGGATGAGGAGGACGAGCTCAGCGAGGCCCAGGCGCTGGTGAACAGTCCAGCCGAGACGGCCGAGATCGATGCGGCTGCTCCTGCCGGCACCGCGCCGACAGTCGCGCGGCCGGCGCCGATCGAGGCGCACACCACCGCCGAGCTGCTGGAGACCATCTCCGGCAACACCGTCGATGCACCGTTGTGCTTCACCTGCGGTACGAAGATGCGGCCCAGCGGGTCCTGCTACGTCTGCGAGGGCTGTGGCAGCACCAGCGGCTGCAGTTGAGGACTGGT
>JBBSQO010000449.1:0-2139 GCA_038244025.1 Propionibacteriales bacterium | reverse complement strand
TCCCGTTGCTCCTCAACCCCGTGCGTCGCGCGGTGTCAGCGGCTGAGGACCGGATCGCCGAGCCTGGCTAGGTCGGGTTGGACGCCCAGCCCCGGCGTCACGGTCGCCGATGCCTGCCCCTCAGCCGAGCTGAGATGGTTGGCCGCAATATGTTCGAGATTCCATTCGTTGGACATCGGTGCGAACAGCAGGTTCCTCGGCTCAACGGTTACCGCGACATGGGCCACGGCGGCGCTGGTGATGTCGCCACCCCACATGTCCTCGATGGTGACCAGCAGACCCAAGGACACGGCCACCTGCGTCAAGAAGACCTGGTTCGTCAGGCCGCCCAGCCGGCTGGTCTTGAGGTTGACGCCGGCGAGAATCTTGTGTTCGTGGGCGCGCAGCAGGTCGTTCAGACCGAGGATGCACTCGTCGAGCACCAGCGGCTGCTTGAGATAGGGCGCCAGCGCCAGGCAGTCGTCCAGGGTGGGACAGGGCTGCTCAACCATGATCCGGCTGTCCTCGGGGACAGCCTTGATCACCCGGATCGCCTCGGAGTAGGTCCAGCCGCCATTGGCGTCGGCGACCACCAGCTCGCCTGGCCGTACGGTTGCCGCCACCGCCCGGATCCGCTCGATATCGCCCTCCGGCTCGTTGCCCACCTTGAGCTGGAACCGGCTGACGCCGACCTTTCTCTGCTCGGCGATGAAGTCGCACATCTCCTCTGCGCTGCTCAGCGGTACGGCCTGATAGACCGGGAACTGGTCACAGACGGCACCGCCGAGAAGCGCCGAGACGGGACGGCCGACCGACTGGCCGTTGATGTCCCACAACGCCATGTCGATCGGGCTCTTGGCGAACTCAGCACCGATGATCACCCGGTCCAGATGCCGCCTGAGCAGCCGCTGGTTCAGCGGATCGGCGCCCACCAGCTCGGGCAGCAGATCGGCCAGCCCGGCCACAATGATCTCGGCCGAGACCGGCAGGTAGGCCGAGCCGAGCGCGCACACCTCGCCCCAGCCAACGATGCCGGTGTCCGTCTCCAACCGCACCACGATGCTGGTCAGCTCCCGATGACGGCGGTTGTGGGACATGACGTACTCGCCGTGGGCATAAGTCAGCTGGTATGAGTAGACGTCGGCGTGCGAGATAATCATGGTCATCGTTCCTGTGTCGAGGGGGTGGTGGCGAGTGCACCCAGGGTGATCGGGGTGGCGACCGGCCGCTCGGCGGGTTGCGACTGCATCGGCCTCCCAGTGAGCTCGGCGACCAGGCAGTCGGTGGCGAAGCCGCAGACCCGTCCCTGACACCATCCCATGCCCACCCGGGCCAGCTGTTTCACCTGGCGCGAGTCGGTCGCACCCATCCGGGCGGCCTCGCGCACCCGCGCGTACGGCACCTCCTCGCAGCGGCACACGGTGGTGTCGTCGGTGAGCACCTCGCTCCACCCGGCCGGGATCCGGTAGCTGTCCTGCAGAGCGGCGGCGAAGCCGCGCAGCCGGGCGATGGTGGAGTGCAGTCGGCGGAGCTTGGCTGGTGCCAGCACGGCAGCCCCGCCGAGATCGGCGCAGACGGTGACGCCGGCCAGCTGACCCTCGCACCGGGCCAGCAGCGACCCGCCGACGCCGCAGGCCTCACCGGCCACATATACCCCGGGGATGCTGGTCCGCTGCCCGGCGTCGACGGCCACCACCATCGACTGGTCGGCATCCTCGCGCAGTCGGCAGCCCAGCGCCATCGGCAGCTCCAGCTGCGGGGTAAACCCCCAGCCAACACCCACGGCGTCCACCTCAATCCGGCGCTGCGAGCCAGGTCTGACCCGGCCTTCCCTGGTCAGATTGGCGACCGTCACCGCCTGCACCCGAGACTCGCCATGGGCAGCCACGATCATCGCGCTGGTCCGATAGGGCATCCGGCGCCGGGCGAAGGTCAGCGCATAACCGGCACCCTCGGCCAGCTTGTCGAGGTTGTGGATCGCGGCGCCCGGATACCGCAGCCAGTTGCGGATCGGCGCCGACTCGAAGACGCCGACCACCCGCGAGCCGGCCTGCGCCAGCCCGGCCGCGACCGGGAGCAGGAAGGGCCCGGTCCCGCCAATGGCGATTCGGCTGCCGGCCGCGACGGCGTTGGCCTTCAGCAGCGCCTGCAGCCCGCCGG
>JBBSQO010000448.1:0-2149 GCA_038244025.1 Propionibacteriales bacterium | reverse complement strand
GGCTGGCACGGCAGCAGGTGTCTGGGATGCGGCGGTCGGCGTGGTACGCCTGACCGGAACGTCGTCGGTGGCGAGGTCGGTGCGGGGTTGTTCCCGGGTGACCGCGTCATCGTCGGACCGGCTCGTCGACCGGGTCATGCTTTCGGCCGGCCGGGGCCGGTCGGCCTTCGGCAGCACAGCTGTCTCCTCCCCGGACCGGCCGGCCGCCGAGTCGGTGTCTGAGGCCCTGGCGACGTCATGCTCGGTGCTGACCGCGGGATCGGTGCGATCAGCGACAGTGCGCTGCGTGTCGGTACCGTCAGCGTCGGTTCCGCCAGCGTCGGTGCGATGGCTGCCGGTACGGTCTGGGTCAGAGCCGGTATTGACCAGAGAGCTCTCGGAACGGTTACTGCCTCCAGGTGTTCCAACACCCTGAACAGGTTCGCCAGGTGCTGGGTCTTTGGCAGCCCCTGCCGGCGGCTCAGCGGACATGATCCGCTCAGCCCTCGTCAGGTCCGCTGGGCTTTTCTCTGCCGCCGTGGATCCCGATGGCGTGCCGGCTGTCTCCTCAGGGCTCAGCAGTCGCTGCTCGGGGACCGCATCGCCTGCGTTCTCTGTGGGTTCTGCTTTCGCTGCGGACTCTGCGTTGTCGATGGATTCTGCGTTGTCGGTGGATTCTGGGTCACGCGTTGTCACGAGAGTTCCTTTCGGCGACTGGTGATCCTCATGTCCAGCTCACTCATCAATTGTCGATACCTGCCAACCTTATTGTCCCCGCACAACAGCCGTTAGCGGTGGACCCGCGCCCCAACACGCCGCTACGGGCTCCGATGAGCCGCGAGCAGCGCCGGGTGCAGGGGAAGTTTCAGGCTTCGACCAGGGCAATCATCATCGCCTCCACCGCGAGCAATGGCGCGACGTTGGTTTCCAATGCCTCCCGGCAGGCCAGCAGCGCATCGATTCTGCGCAAGGTCGACTCCGGGCTCGACTTGCGGGCCAGGACCGCGATCTTTGCCTCCAGCTCCGGATTAACCAACGGCGCACCGGACTGGGTCTGTACGCTCAGCACGTCGCGGTAGTAGGCCGTCAGCTCGGTCAGGGCACGGTCGATGGCATCGCGCTGGAACCGTTTCACGCGTGCCTTCTGCTGATCCTCCAGGTCTTTCAGTGCTGCTTGGGCCTGGCGGGGCTTGGCCCCCTTGGTCCCAAACCCCAACGCCTCAGCCAACCGCTCCTTCTCCCGGGCGTCGATGGCGCCGGTGGCAGCGGCGGCCTCCTCGGTGCACGCGTCGACCACATTGGCTGCCGCCGTCAGGCAGGCGCCGAGCCCGCGCAGCTGGGTGGGGATCTGCAACACCTCATGACGGCGGTTCCGGGCACCCTCGTCGAGAGCCAGCACCCGGGCCCGGCCGACATGGCCCTGCGCGGCCCGGGCGGCGTAGCTGGCGAGCGCCGGATCGATCCCGTCTCGGGTCTGCAACAGCTGCGCCACCGCCTCCACACCGGGCGTCTTCAGCGAGACCTGGCGGCAGCGGGATCGGATCGTGGCCACCACATCATCGGCAGTCGGGGCGCAGAGGATCCAGACCGTCTTGGCGGCCGGCTCCTCGATGCTCTTCAACAGCGCATCCGCACCCCGGTCGGTCATCCGGTCGGCATCCTCCACCACCAGCACCTGATGCCGTCCCATGGTCGGGCTCATGGCGGCCCGGCGCACCAGATCGCGGACCTCGTCAACACCGATGGAAAGCATCTCGGTCCGCACCAAGGTCACATCGGGATGCGCCCCGGTCAGTGCCGTACGGCAGTCCTGGCACTCACCGCAACCACCCCGGCTGCACTGCAGCGCAGCGGCAAAGGCACGGGCAGCATTGGACCGGCCCGAGCCCGGTGGCCCGGTGACCAACCACGCATGCGTCATGGAGTGGCGACCTCCGGCCACAGCCCGGCGCAGTGTGGCAACCACCGCATCCTGACCGATCAGCTCCGCCCACACCCCGCTCAAGGGTGCGGCGCCTCCTGGCACCCCCGGGAGCAGGATGCCGGCTGGGCGCGCGGTGCCAGTCATGGCTTGAGTATCTCCTGCTGCTCGGACAGTTTCGGACCTGTCACGGCCTGCCGACTGAGCAGAGAAGTGACCCGATCGCGGATCGCCGCCGCGATCGCCTCC
>JBBSQO010000447.1:0-2160 GCA_038244025.1 Propionibacteriales bacterium | reverse complement strand
TCCACCTCACTACTCGGGGCCGAAGCCAGCTTTGTCGGCATTCAGGTGCTGGCCTTTTCCCTCTCCTACTGGTTCATGTCGGTCAACCGGGCCGTTTTGTTGTGGTTCCCGTTGTGGATCATGCTCGCCGAATGGGGTACCGCACGCCCCGAGCATCCCGTAGCGCGAGCGTTGCATCGAGGGCTGGTGATCGGCTGGTTTGCCATCAGCACCGCCCTGATGCTCTGGTGGAGCTGGCTCTTCTTCACGGGCCGCTGGGCCAGCTAGGTCGACATGCTCGGCTCTTGTCAGACCCGGGCCGTCGATTCTCCCGTACGGATCATGTACTCGGCAACCATCCGCAGTGAGTTCCTCGCATCGTTCGCCGCGAGGGTTGGTATTCGCTTCGCTCATGCTGCTACTCAGCGCTCCCCCAGGTCCACAGTGAGTATTGGAAGTAGGTGCTCATCAGGGCGAGAAGGAGGGCGGCGACGCTGGGTACGCGGCCGTTATCCCGCACAGGTGGGGAAACAGTGGCTAAGACGGTCGGGATAGCCGCGTGATCCCGCACAGGTACCGAAACGACGCCTGAGAACCGCAGGATCGTCGCGTTATCCCGCACAAGTGGGAAACGGTCACAATCGACGGGTCCGACGTGCTCATTCGGCGGCGGCTGGCTGCTTGATCAGGGCGAGGAGGAGGGCGGCGAGGTTGTGGACGATCAGCGAATCCTTACCGGCCGGGTTCTCGTGCTCGCCGTTCTCCAGCAGCATGGCGATCAGGCTCTGTTCGTAGACCGCGGCCCGCAGGCTGATGGCCACCTCGGCCGGGAAGGCCAGCGTGCTGGTCATCGTACGTCGGCGTCAGCTGACCGGGAAGCAGTTTGCCCAAGCGAGCACGGTCTAGCGATCGGCGCGCATAACGACTGATCCGGAAAGGGGATTGGCCCCGGATAGAATCGATATCGTGCCAACCGGATGGATCGAACTCGAAGGACTGGTCAACCTCAGGGACGTTGGGGGCCTGCCCACTTCTGACGGGAGCTCTATCGCCGGCGGCCGGCTGCTGCGCTCGGACAACCTGCAGAGCCTGACCGGCCCGGATGTTCATCGGCTGCTGGAACTTGGCCTGACCGATGTGATTGACCTGCGCTCGGCTTATGAAGTGGCCGCCGAGGGGCCGGGCCCGATGACAAGGACAGCGCAGGTCACCATCCACCACTACTCACTGTTCCGCGAGGACAGCGACGAGGTGGCCGGAGCGCCGGCAGCCGAGGAGGAGATGATGAGCGGGGCGCTGCCCTGGATCGGACTCCGCCCGAGCGTGAAGATGGGCAACCCGTTCGCGTCGCAGTATCTGTCCTATCTCCAAGACCGGCCGGAGTCGGTGGTCGCTGCGTTGCGGGCTATCGCCTATGCCGAGGGCGCCAGCTTGGTGCACTGTGCGGCCGGCAAGGACCGTACCGGCACCATTGTTGCCCTCTCCCTGCTCAGCGCAGGTGCCGAGCCGGCGGCGGTGGTCGCCGATTACGCCGCCAGCGGCGAGCGGATCGAACGCATTGTCGACAGGCTGATGGCGACCCGGACCTATGCGGCCAGCCTGCGCGGCCGGCCGATGGAGTCCCACCTGACCCGGCCCGAGACGATGCAGTCCTTTGTCGAGCATGTCGACTCAGAGTACGGCGGCGTGGCCGGTCTGCTGGACCGATTGGGCTGGACCAGCGAGGATGCGGAGCGGATGCACCACAAGCTTCGCGACTGAGCGCCGGCGAATACGAAAACTTGACACCATTCGGAAAGCCGTCACCGACGCCTGCCTGAGTACGCGGGTATCCACAGACTGACGTCAAGTTTCCAGATTGTCCACCGTTGATCGTTGTGACGAACACACCGCCGCGCAAGTCAGCAGTGTGCAGATATGGAAAGCACATACCGAGAGATCGACCAACTACTCTCAAACTCCGGGGCGATCGTCCGAAGAGAGAGTCCGCAGCTGAGCCACGCCATTGATTGGCTGGTGCGTAACAAGCGTCTGGTCCGCATCCTGCCGGGCGTCTATGTTCAGCCGCAGGAACGGGCTGACCCGTTGATCAGGATCATGGCTGTTTCCCAATGGGATCGGGATGCCGTGCTTCTCGGTGAAGCAGCAGCCAAGACAACGTTCTGGCCCAACCTGCCAGTC
>JBBSQO010000446.1:0-2163 GCA_038244025.1 Propionibacteriales bacterium | reverse complement strand
CCCCGCAGGCTGAACAAGGTGGTTGACGTACGCCGCTCGGCGTGGCTGTGCAGGGTTACGCCGTCGATGTCGGCCAGCCCGCTCTCCAGCCGGCGCGAAAGTTGGCGATCATGGGCGTGCAGCAGATCGAAGGTGGCACTCAGCTGGTCCCGGCGGCTGCCGCCGGTGGTGGACAGGCTGGCCAGGTAGTCGACCGCTGCCCGGGTCCCGGCCAGCAACTCATACGGCAGGGTGCCCAGCTCGAATCGTTCCGGCACCGTGTCACTCGATGGGAGCAGCTTGTCCGGCCGCAGCGTTTCCAGCAAGGCCGGGTCTGCCGCCAGCACCCCATGGTGCGGGCCCAGGAACTTGTACGGCGAACAGACGAAGAAATCGCCGCCGAGCACGTCCAGATTCACCAGCTGGTGTGCGGCATAGTGGACACCGTCGACGTACAGCCGAGCAGGTGTCTGGTGGACCAGCCGGGCAATCGCGGGAAGGTCCGGCATGGTGCCGATCAGGTTGCTGGCGGCAGTGACCGCGACCAGCCTGGTCCGCTCCGACAGCACGGCCGCGATCTGGTCCGGGCTGAGCTCCCCGGTGGTCGGATCGAAGTCGGCCCAGCGCACGGTGGCGCCGGTAGCCTTGGCGGCAATGACCCACGGGCGAATGTTGGCGTCGTGGTCCAGCCGGGTCACCACGACCTCGTCGCCCGGCTGCCATTGTCGGGACAGCGTACGCGACATCTCGAAGGTGAGTGCGGTGGCGCTGCGGCCGAACACGATGCCCCTCGGGTCGGCATGCAGCAGGTCCGCCATCGCCTGCCGCGCCCCGAGCACGATCTGGTCGGCGTTGCGCTCGGCCTGGGTTCGGCTGCCCCGGTTTGACAGGGGGTCGGATAGGGCGCTGGCCAGCGCCTCGCTCACCTGTCGCGGGGTCTGGGTTCCGCCCGGGGAGTCAAAATGGGCGGTACCGACGGCCAGGGAGGGGAAGTCGTCGCGGATTCGCGCCAGGTCGAGGCTCCCTCGCTGAGCGCCCACGGACCTGGACTGGTCCCCCACCTGACCATCCAGCTGATCGACTGTCGCGTCTACTTGTTCCTGCCGGATCATAAGTCCCAGTCCCTGCCGTTATCGTGCGGTTTCGGTGGCCCGCGACTCGCGGATCACCGTGACCCGGATCTGGCCCGGATAGGTCAGCTCTTCCTCCACCTGCTTCACGATGTCGCGGGCCAGGATCTGGGCCTCGATGTCATCCACGTCATCGGGGGCGACCATCACCCGCAGCTCGCGACCTGCCTGCATGGCAAAGACCTTGTCGACACCGTCGCGGGAGGAGGCGATCTCTTCCAGCCGCTCCAGCCGCCGGACATAGGACTCGAGGCTGTCCCGGCGGGCGCCCGGCCGGCCGCCGCTGATGGCATCGGCGGCCTGGGTGAGGACCGCCTCCACCGTCTTGGGCTCGACCTCGTTGTGATGTGCCTCGATGGCGTGCACGATGTCGGCGTTCTCGCCATATTTGCGGGCCAGGTCCGCGCCGACCAGCGCATGCGAACCCTCAACCTCATGCGTGAGCGCCTTGCCGATGTCATGCAGGAAGGCTGCCCGCTTGCACTGGGCCACGTCCAGACCAAGCTCTGCGGCCATCAGCCCGGCTAGGTGCGAACACTCGACCAGGTGCTTAAGCACGTTCTGCCCGTACGAGGTCCGGTACTGGCAGGCACCGAGGATGGGCAGCAGCTTTGGATGCAGGTCGGAGATGCCCACCTCGCTGAGCGCATCCTCGGCCGCCCGCAGGCAGCGCTCACTGATCTTCCGCTTGCTCCGCTCATGCACCTCCTCGATCCGGGCCGGATGGATCCGGCCATCCTCGACGAGCTCGGTCAGCGTGATCCGGGCGGTCTCCCGGCGAACCGGGTCGAAGCAGGACAACAGCACGGACTCGGGCGTGTCGTCGATCATCACATTGACGCCGGTGACCTGCTCAAAGGAGCGGATATTGCGGCCCTCCCGGCCGATGATGCGGCCCTTCATGTCGTCTCCGGGCAGGTGCACGGTGGCGACGACCGACTCAGCCGTCTGTTCGGACGCCATCCGCTGGATGGCTCCGACCACGATCCGTTGCGCCTTCGCCTCACCATCACGAACCGCCGCGCTCTCGATCTCCCGGGAGATGATGGTGGCT
>JBBSQO010000445.1:0-2167 GCA_038244025.1 Propionibacteriales bacterium | reverse complement strand
GCAAGTACATCGACCTGCCGGACGCCTACCTGTCAGTGGCTGAGGCCTTGCGAGCCGGTGGGTTCGCGAATCGAGCCAGGGTCAACCTGCGCTGGGTGGCTTCCGACAGCTGTGAGACGCCCGAGGGCGCCGCAGCCCAGCTGCACGATGTCGACGGGATCTGTGTCCCCGGTGGCTTCGGTATCCGCGGCGTGGAGGGCAAGATCGGCGCCATCCGGTACGCCCGGGAGCAGCAGATCCCCATCCTCGGCCTGTGTCTGGGCTTGCAGTGCATGGTGATCGAGGTGGCCCGGAACCTGGCCGGCCTGGCGGGCGCCGACTCATCGGAGTTCACTCCCGGAGCCAAACATCCGGTGATCGCCACCATGGCTGAGCAGATCGCCGTCATCGAGGGTGCCGGAGACTTCGGCGGGTCGATGCGGCTCGGCTCCTACCCGGCCGAGCTGGTCAAGGGTTCGGTGGTGGCCGAGCTGTACGGCAGCACTAGGGTGGAGGAACGCCACCGGCACCGCTATGAGGTCAACAACCTCTATCGCGATCAGCTGGAGAAGGCCGGGCTGGTGATCAGCGGCACCTCACCGGATTCCACCCTGGCCGAGTTTGTCGAGCTGCCCCGTGCCGAGCATCCCTTCTTTGTCGCCACCCAGGCCCATCCCGAGCTGAAGTCCCGCCCGACAAAACCGCACCCGCTGTTCACCGGGCTGATCGAGGCAGCCCTGCAACGCAAGCTGGACACCCGGCTACCAGTCGACTTCGAAGACGAGGAGCTGGTGCGGTGATGCACGAGCTCAACCACAGCGAGCTGATGGACGTGGCCGAGGAGTGGCCGGTCGCCTCCCACACGACCCTGGCCGAGGGCGCGGTCTTCGCCATGGTCGAGGACAAGCTCCGGACGCCGAATGGTGAGTGGATCACTCGCCAGTACATCGAACATCCGGGCGCAGTCGGGGTGATTGCGCTGGACGAGCAGGATCGGGTCGTGCTGGTCCGGCAGTATCGCCATCCGGTCCGGCACCGGCTGCTCGAGCCGCCGGCCGGGCTGCTGGATGTGGACGGCGAGGACCTGCTGACCGCGGTCCAGCGTGAGCTCGCCGAGGAGGTGGGTCTGGCCGCCGGCGACTGGCGGCTGCTGGTCGACACCTACACCTCGCCCGGGATGGGCAATGAGGCCATCCGGGTCTTCCTGGCCCGCGAGCTGACCCCGGTCGCCGCACCAGAGGGGTTCGAGCGCTCAGGAGAGGAAGCCCACATGGACACGGTGCTGGCGCCGTTCACCGATGTGGTGGATGCTGTCCTGGCTGGGCGGCTGCACAACCCCATCCTGGTCGCCGGCGTGCTGGCCGTCTGGGCCGCCCGGACTCGCGGCGGGTTCGACCAGCTCCGTACCCCCCAGGACTGACAGGAAGTCGTGACCGTCCAACGAGCGACCATCGGTTGCTTAGCTCTCGGGAGCCACATACAGCCGACGAGCCTCGGCTCATCTACACGTTCAGCACTGAAGAAGTCCGGATGGCGGCTTGCCGCTACCACTACGCACACTGACTGTGCCGTGCCTGGATGCGATTTGCGGTTAACATAGTCATAATGATCAGAAATGACATCCAAGCCTTCATTCGCAGTTTCCTTGATCACTTGACGGTCGAGCGGGGCTTGTCCGCGCACACCACCAGCGCCTACCGCCGCGACCTTGGCCGGTACGCGGAGTTCCTCACCGGACAGTCGATCACCAGACCGGCGGACATCCGCCCGGCACACATCTCGGCGTTCGTGATCAGCCTCCGCACCGGCTCAACCGACCAGCCTGCACTGGCGCCGGCCAGCGTGGCCCGGGCGGTGGTCGCGGTCCGCAGCCTGCACCGGTTCGGCGTGCAGGAGCAGATCACTGTCGACAACCCGGCCACCGCGACCCAGCCACCGGCCACCTCCCGACGGCTGCCCAAGGCTCTCAGCCTGGATGAGGTGCAGCGGCTGCTGGAGACGACTGATCCGGCCACGCCGCTCGGTCTGCGCGATGCCGCCCTGCTGGAGCTCCTTTATGGCACCGGCGCCCGGATTTCGGAGCTGACCGCGCTCGATGTGGACGACGTCAGTCGGCTGGTGGCCGCAACCGGCGGTGCGGTGGTGGAGAATACAGCCGGGTTGCGGCTGTTCGGCAAGGGCAGCAAGG
>JBBSQO010000444.1:0-2178 GCA_038244025.1 Propionibacteriales bacterium | reverse complement strand
GCCGAGGAGCATGCGGTGTCCATCGATGCCGAGGTTGCTGAGCTGCAGGACTGGGTCGAGACCGAGGCGTCCCGGGGTCCCTGGGATGCCATCGTGTCGATTTTCTGCCACCTGCCACCTGATGTCCGGAGCAAGGTCGGGTGGGCGCTTTCTCCCCGGCTGTCCGAGGCAGGTGTGCTGATCATCGAGTCCTATACGCCGGCCCAGATTGGCCGCGGTACGGGTGGGCCGCCGGCGCCGGAGCTGATGCTGACCAGTGACCTGGTGCACCACGACTGGCCCGGACTCGATCTGCATGTGGTCGAGATTGAACGCGAGGTGCGCGAGGGCCATGGCCACACCGGCAAAGCCTCGGTCCTGCAAGCCATCGGCCGCCCGAGCGGACGATTCTCCAGTCAGACTCCCTACCGGCCTCGACCGCCAGCTACAACCAACGGTTCCGCTTGAAACCGGCGAAGAGCGTGATCATGATCAACGCCAGGATGGTGAGCACCACGAAGTAGCTGTAGTGCCAATGCAGCTCGGGCATGTTGTCGAAGTTCATGCCGTAGATTCCGGCGACCATGGTTGGGATGGCGATGATCGCCACCCAGGCCGAGATCTTGCGCATGTCCTCGTTGTCGGCGATGCTGACCCGGGCCAGGCCGGCCTGCAGGATGGTGGACAGCACATCATCAAAGGAGGTGACCGCTTCCCGGGCCGCCAGGTGGTGGTCGGCGAGCTCGCGGAAGTAGGCCCTGGTCTGCTCCGGCACCGCGACGTAGGAACGGGTTGCCAGGTACTCCAGCGGTGGACCCATCGGCAGCACCGCGCGTCTGAACTCGATCAGCTCACGCTTGAGCTGATAGACCCGGTCGACCTCGTGGGTGCCCTGGCGGGAGAAGACCCGGGCCTCGACCTCCTCAATGTCCTCCTCAAACTTGGCCACCACATCCATGTAGTCGTCGATGATCTTGTCCGCGATGGCATAGAGGACGGTGGCTGGTCCCTGCAGGAGGCGTTCGGGTTGGCGTTCCAGCCGACTGCGCAGACTGCTGAGCTGGGCGTGCTCGCCACGGCGTACAGTGAGCACGAAATGCTGGCCCAGGAAGATCATCATTTGACCGGTCGAGACGATTTCGGAGGAGTCGGTGAGCTCCTCGTGATCGATGTAGGCCACTGTCGAGATCACCGTGAACAAGGTGTCACCGAACTGTTCCAGCTTGGAGCGGGCGTGCCCTTCCACGGCGTCCTCGATCGCCAGTGGGTGCAGGTCGAACTGTTCGGCAAAACCCTGCAGATCGGCATCGGAGGGGTCCTTCAGCCCCAACCAGACAAAGCCTTCCCCAGCAGCTGCTCGGGTGCTCGCCGCGCCGATGTCGTCACCGGGTTGCCGGACACCGTCGACATACCAGCCCCAGGCAACGATGCTGCTGGGTGTCGGGGGTGGCGGCCCGGGCAGGGCGGTTGCCACCCGGCGGACGGGTCCGCCACGCCCGGGGAACTGCCGCCAGCCGTTCTCGGATCGTGCCATCGCCTCACCCGCGATCAGCCAGCGGTGCGCCCGGCAGCCGGTCACCGGACAGCAACGGCGCCATCCATGCCTCCACCTCGGCCGCGCTGCGCGGCAGCATGGCCGACAGGTTTTCGTTGCCGTCCTCGGTGATCAAGATGTCGTCCTCGATCCGGACGCCGATGCCGCGCAGCTCGACCGGCACCAGCTCATCGGTCTGCTTGAGGTAGATGCCCGGCTCGACAGTGATCACCATGCCTGGTTTCAGTACCCCCTCCCGGTAGTGCTCATGTCGTGCCTGCGCGCAGTCGTGCACGTCGATACCGAGGTGGTGAGAGGTGCCATGCACCATCCAGCGCCGATGCTGGCCGCCTTCGGGGCTCACCGACTCCGGTGGTGTTACCGGCAACAGGCCCCAGTCGTGCAGGTGACGGGCAATGACCTCGATGGCCGCCTGATGAACAGCGGAGAACGTGGCCCCGGGCTGGGCTGCGGCAATGCCGGCCTGTTGGGCTTCCAGCACCGCGTCATAGACGCGGCGCTGCTCCTCGCTGAACGTACCGCCGACCGGCAGCGTCCGGGTGACGTCGGCGGTGTACAGGGTGTCGAGCTCGACTCCGGCGTCCAGCAGCAAAAGATCACCGTCGGCCAGATCACCATCGTTGCGGATCCAGTGCAAGGTGCAG
>JBBSQO010000443.1:0-2212 GCA_038244025.1 Propionibacteriales bacterium | reverse complement strand
TGCTCGGCGGCATCCTGATCCTCTACACCTTCCCCAGTGACTTCACCACTCCGTACCTAATTGTGGTGGGTAAGGTCGTCTTCGCCCTCGCCATCCTCGGCTGGCCGAGCATCTTCAGGCTGATGCGGTCCAGTGTCCTGCAGGTGAAACCGAATGACTATGTCCAGGCCGCTCGGGCCGTGGGTGCCACCCCGGTGCGGATCATCTTGTCCCACATCCTGCCGAACTCGCTGGCACCGGTGATCGTGGTTTCCACCATTAACCTGGGTGCCTATATCGCGGCGGAGGCGACGTTGTCCTTCCTCGGCATCGGCCTGCAACCGCCGGCCATCTCCTGGGGCCTGGCCATCTCGGACGCCTCCGGCATCGGGCTGATCACCGTAGCGCCGCACATGCTGCTGTTCCCCAGCCTCTTCCTGTCGCTGACGGTGCTGGCCTTCATCATGCTGGGCGACGTGATCAGTGATGCTCTGGACCCGAAGCTCCGCTGAGAGGACAATAATGACCGAGACCAAGGGGATGACCGAGACCACGGGGATGACTGAGACCACCCGCACCCGGGACACCGCACCCAGGCATGCCACCTCCAGCATTGAAGAACTGAACACCGACAGCAGCTGGCACGCAAAAGATGGCTTATTGCTCGAAGTTGACGATCTGCACGTCGAGTTCCGGACCCGGGAAGGGGTCGCCAAGGCAATCAACGGGGTCTCCTTCGACCTGCACCAGGGCGAGACGCTGGCCGTGCTGGGAGAGTCCGGCTCCGGCAAATCCGTCACCGCGCAGGCGGTGATGGGTATTCTCGACTCGCCACCGGGGTATATCACCGCCGGCGAGGTGCGCTACTGCGGCCAGAACCTGCTCAGCTTGCCCGAGGATCAACAGCGCCGGGTCCGTGGCCCGGAGATCTCGATGGTCTTCCAGGATGCATTATCATCGCTCAACCCGGTCTTCCCGGTCGGCTGGCAGATCGCCGAGATGTTCCGCAAGCACCGCGGGATGAGCAAGTCGGACTCGCTGGAACGCGCGATCAAGTTGATGGAACGGGTGTCGATCCCAGCCGCTCGGCAGCGAGTCAAGGCTTATCCGCACCAGTTCTCCGGCGGCATGCGGCAGCGGATCATGATCGCGATGGCCATCGCCTTGGATCCGGCGGTGCTGATTGCCGACGAGCCGACCACGGCGCTGGACGTCACCGTGCAGGCGCAGATCATGGCGCTGCTGCAGGAGCTCCAGGACGAACGCAAGATGGGCCTCATCCTGATCACCCACGACCTCGGCGTGGTGGCCGACGTGGCCGACCGGATCGCGGTGATGTATGCCGGCAAGCTGGTGGAGAAGGCTGAGGTCTTTGACCTCTACGCCCGCCCCACCCATCCGTACAGCAAGGGCCTCCTGGAGTCGATCCCGCGGCTGGATCAGAAGGGCGAGACGTTATCCGCGATCGGTGGGCTGCCGCCGAATCTGATGCGGATTCCGCCCGGCTGCCCGTTCAATCCCCGGTGTCGCTATACTCAGGACATCTGCCGGGTCGATCCACCGCCTGCCTTGCTCGAGGTCGCCCCGCACACGCTCAGTGCGTGCCACTTCGCCGATGCCTTCGTCCGCGGGGGTGAGCCGGAGGTCACGCAGCGGACCGATGACACGACCGGGGAAGTGGTGGTGACAGCTGATCAGATCGGTGGCGAGCCGGCGCCGGCGACGCGTACGAATGATGGGGGATCCGCGCGATGAACGATGAGGTGATCCTCAAGGCCGAGGGCCTGGTCAAGTACTACCCGATCAAGGCCGGGGTGCTGCGTCGTACGGTCGGTCACGTCAAGGCAGTCGACGGCGTCTCGTTTGAGTTGCGCAAGGGCGAGACCCTCGGCATCGTCGGTGAGTCCGGCTGCGGGAAGTCAACCCTGGGCCGGATGCTGATGCGGCTGGAGGAACCTACCGGCGGGAGGCTGACCTTCGAGGGTGTGGATGTGTACTCCCAAAGGGGCCGGGCGATGCGCAGGCTGCGCCGCGACATCCAGATCGTCTTCCAGGATCCCTACACCTCGCTGAATCCGCGCAAGACGGTCGGCGCCATCATTGGTGAGCCGTTTGAGGTCCATCCCGACGCGGTTCCGCGAAGGGGCAGACGCAAGCGGGTTCAGGAGCTGATGGAGCTGGTCGGCCTGAGCCCCGAGCACATCAACCGCTACCCGCACCAGTTCTCCGGCGG
>JBBSQO010000442.1:0-2218 GCA_038244025.1 Propionibacteriales bacterium | reverse complement strand
TCATCGAGCCCACTCAGCACCCGGGCGTGGTTACGGCCCATGGCACCAAGGCCGATCAGCCCGGCTCGCAGTGACCTGCTGGTCATCAGGCCACCGCCGACTCGTTGACGGCCGCGATGATGCGGTCAAGCTCGTCGGGGCTGAGCGTCGGATAAACCGGGAGGGAAAGTACCTCAGCGACAGCTTGTTCGGTCTGTGGCAGATCCCATCTCGGCTCGGGTGACCCATTTTCGGCCAGGTACGGCTTCAGCCGGTGGATCGGCGTGGGGTAGTAGACCGCACTGCCCACCCCGCGATCCTTGAGACGTTGCTGCCTCCCATCGCGGTCCTCGGCGACGCGCACCGTGTACTGGTGATACACATGCCGGCTGCCGGTCGGCTCGTGCGGTGGTTTCACGCCGGTCAGCCCAGCGCTGAGGGTTTGCGCATTCATGCGGCGCTGCTCGGTCCACTGGGCGAGCCGCCGTAGCTGTTGCCGGCCGATAGCCGCGGCGACGTCGGTGAGACGCATGTTGGCTCCGACAATCTCGTTGTCGTAGCGCTGTTCCATCCCCTGGTTGCGCAGCAGCCGCAGGGTGCGTGCCAGGCTGGCATCACCGGTCGTCACCATCCCACCCTCGAGGGAGTGCATGTTTTTGGTCGGATAGAAGCTGAAACAGCCGGTGCTGCCGAAGGCACCGACGAAGCGGTCGGCAATTTTCGCGCCGTGGGCCTGGGCGGCATCCTCGACGATCACCAGCCCGTGCCTGGTTGCAATGTCTGTCAAGGTGGGCATATCGGCCGGCAACCCGTACAGATGCACCGGCATGATCGCCGCGGTCTTCGGTCCGATCAGCGCTTCCACAGCGGCGGGATCAAGGTTGAAGGTGTCGTACTGGATGTCGGCAAAGACCGGGACCGCACCGGCCAGGCGAATCGCATTGGCGCTGGCGGCAAAGGAGAACGACGGCACGATGACCTCATCGCCCGGCCCGATGCCCATCGCCAGCAAGGCCAGGTGGAGGGCCGATGTTCCCGAGTTGACCGCGACGCAGTGCCGTCCATCGACCAGCTCGGAGAACTCCTGCTCGAACGCCGCGACCTCGGGGCCCTGGACCACCATTCCGCTGCGCAGGACGCGTACTGCCGCCGCAATGTCTTCTTCAGCAATGACCGGCCGGGCCGACGGAATGACCTCACTGTCCAGTGGCTTCACGGGGCGACCCTATCAATCCAGCAGCGCTGCCAATCGGACCGGCAAGTCTGGGGTGCGCAGGATCAACGTCCAAAGAACAGCTGATCAAGATATGGCTCGACCGCGGTGGTGTCCCAGCGCGCCCGAGCATGTACGGCAGCTTCATGGCCGGTGAGTTCCCAGCGTGTCGGATCGGTGGTCAGCTCAAGGATCCGGGCCGCCGCCGCTGCGGGAGTATCAACGACCCAGTCCGGTGGGAAGAGGGTGGTTGCGCCACGCTCCCGGCCGGCGAACAAGGGCCAGTTGCGCACCACCGGCACGGCGGCGCTCGCTGCCCCCTCGACCAGCCCGAGATGAAAGCTCTCCCGCACCGACGTACTGAGGATGATCCCAACCCGGGTCAGCACGCCGGCGACGTCGCCCGTCTGCCCGAGGCGTTCGACGGCTCCGGCGCGCTCGAGAGCATGCAGCTCCTTGCGGAACCGGTTGAGATACGTGCGGGCCGCGGCTGTTCCCTGCAGCTGCAGCTCGCTGCCGATCAGCAGCAGCCGATAGCGTTCATCGTGGGCCCGGAGGAGTCGGAGCACCGCGAAGGCCCAGCACGGGTCCTTGGCAATTTGTGAGTAGCCGACCAGCCCTAGGGTGAAGCGCGCGTCGGGGAGCTTGGGGCGGACAAATGCGGTGGTGTCGATGCCCAGCGGCACCACTGTGGTCCGGACCCTGCTCTCCAACAGACCTGGTACGGCGGCGAGGGCAAGATCACGCAGGTGCTCACTGACGAACACGACATCGTCGACCCGGGTGAAGTCGACGATGTGGGGCCACCAGGAGAACGCTTCGAAACTATGCAGCCGGACAATCACCCGGGTGTCTCGGGGGTCGATCACGGTGATCAGCGCCGCCAGGGATGTGCACCAGTCGACGAAAATAGTGTCGGCCCAGTCCAGCTGCGGGCGGATGACCTTTTCCACCACCGCCGGGAGATCTCGGCTGCCGGACAGGATCGGCCCCGCCAGCGCGGCTGGTCCGGCCACCCATCGCTTC
>JBBSQO010000441.1:0-2220 GCA_038244025.1 Propionibacteriales bacterium | reverse complement strand
TCCTTCAACCAGCCACACGGTCCTTCTTCACCACCTTCGGTCAGGCCACTCCAGAAGTAGTCGACCTCCTCTTGCGAGTCACAGCTCACCTGAAATGAGACTGCATCGTTGAAGGTGAACTCGGATCCGCCGTTCAGCGCGACGAATTCCTGTCCACGCAGCTCGAAGCTGACGGTCAGCACCTCGCCGGCCGGCCGAGGACCGGCGTCGCCGTAGCGGGAGATACCAAGGATCTTCGCCTCCTTGAAGAGGTTGGTGTAGAAGGTGGCCGCCTCCTCGGCTTCGGTGTCGAACCACAAACATGGGGTGATCTTCTGCATGATGCGTGTCCCCTTCATGACGTTGATCTGCGGATGTTTAGACGTTCCTGCCTGTACGAGCAGACGGCGGCGGCTTTCGAAACTCATCTATCGGCAACGGTCCTTCCCATCACCGGCTTGAGACCACGCAGCGATCACACCGAGCGGCGAGCGCGCGGCCGCCCTTCCATCACCTGCTGCAGCAGGACGACCGTCTCGGCGGCGAGGTCGACACCCAGGGTGCGGGCCTGTGCGGACACCTGGAGCACCAGGCGCTCAACCTCGGCGACGTGCCCGGCCTGATGCTCGGTACGGATCCGGGCACACATCAACAGCTCATCCCCGGGCGCGGCGCTCAGCGCTCGGGACGCTGCCCAGCGGGCCAGATCGATGTCATTGACGGCGAGTGCCGACTCGGTCAGCTGGACACCGATGTCGCGGATCACGGACGCCATATCGGTCCGCAGCTCCTCGGCCCAATGCCATTGTCCCGGCGCCGCATCGGCCAGCGGGGCACCGCGGACCAGGTCGAGGGCCGCCGTCAGCTTGGCAGGATCGGACCGGTTCACCCCGGCGCCGACCAGGATCTGCAGCCGCTGCCAGTCCGAGCTCACCGACGAGTGCAGCCTGATCCGTCCCGAGTAGGCGTCCGGCAGGTACGGTTCACCGCCGACAGCCTCACCGAGCCAGTTGCGCAGCCGGCTCATGTTGGACCGGCGGGTGCCCTCGGCCACCGCGAGACCGGCGGTCATCGCCTGGGCAGTCGTGCCCGGATGCTCCAGCAGCCAGGCACAGTATTCAATGCACTGTTTGGCGGCTCGAGCCGGCGGACTGCCCTGGGCACCCACCAGGTCGATCGGGCCGAGCATCATCACGGTCGGTTGGGAGGCTGGTCTGGCCGCCGGCTCCCACTCGAGGTCGGCCGCCGACTGCTGGCTGTCAGACACTCCTGCGGACTCCTCAATCGTCGCTGACCCGGAATTATGGCGGATGAACGTGACATTGCCGGGCGGTGCAGGGTCCGGCGGGGCCGGAAGTTGATCTGCGCCCGACCACCACGGGGCAGGACTGGTCTTTGCACTGCCGGTGGCGGCGACCAGCTGGACCACCGCCTCGCGGACGGGTGCCTCAATCAGCTGCGGTGTCAGCCCGAGATCGTCCGGATACAGCCGCCCCGGTGGCAACGCCCCCGGCTCCGGTGGATAGATCGCCATCCGGTTCCCACTGCCGGGCGTCGGCTGGCGGGTTACCGCTGCCATCGCCACCCGCGGCTTCACGGTCAGCACCGCCTCCAGCCGGCTCTGCTGCACAGTCGAAAGGTCGACATTGATCAGAAACACCTCCGGCGCCCAAGCGTCGGCGCGGTCGGGATCAAGGCGGTGGTGTCCGATGGCCTGACCGGTACGGAAGGAGCGCTGTGCCTGGGCGCGCAGCTCCACCCGGTCGAGCACCGCGTTGACGTCCGGCGCCAGCACCACATTGTGGGTCTGCAGGGCATCGACAAAATCGGACTGCGTGTCCACCAGTGTCACCTTCACCTCCTCCGACCACCAGGAGAAGGACAGTTCCATCGCGATGGCCATCAGTGCCGATTCGGCCAGGTCGTCAGCCGCCTCGATGCCGAGTGATCCGACCTGCTCCAGGTCGACCAGTACGGTGGCGCCGTCGGAGTCACAGCCCAGCGAGACCAGGCCCGGATACAGGTGTGGCGCGTCATCGATATCCGGCACGCCGGCGAGATAGCCGGCGTCGGTGGCATCCAGCAGCCAGACGTTGTCCCGGACCTGGAAGCCGACCGGTGCATCAGCGCACGGACCCGCGAGCCAGAAGGTGATCTGCTGCTCGGCCACCCGGACCCGGCGCAGGGCAGGCACCTCGGCACCGCTATCTCGGCAATGGGCGGCAATGGCGCGCAACGCGG
>JBBSQO010000440.1:0-2238 GCA_038244025.1 Propionibacteriales bacterium | reverse complement strand
GGCTGGGCTGCCACTCGATCGCCTTGCTCGGCGGGGTGCCCTTGCCCGGCACGGTCGGCCGCGGCGTTTTGGGCGCCGGCGGAGCGGTCGGCAGGTTCGGCGCCGGCCGGTTGTTGCCCTTCTTGCCCCCCGACGTGCTGCTGGCCGACGGCGCGCCGGCCGAGGACTTCCCGGACGGAGCGGAGGATGCCTGACCGCTGGGCTTGCCGCCCGGACTGGTGCTCGGGTTTCCGGGCTTCACCTCGGCCTGCACCGGCTCGGCGGCGTAGACGGCCCGGAAGGTCAGCACCGCCGTCTGACCCACCAGCTTGACCAGCTCGTCCTGCTGGACGTTGGGCACACTGACAATGATCTGACGATCCCCGGAGGTGGTGACCTCGGTCTCGCCGACACCTAGGCTGTCCACCCGCTTGCTGATGATCGACTTGGCCTGCGCCAGGCTCGTCTTGTCAACCGGACCGCCGCCGGTGGTGTTCTTGGCCGTCAACGTGATGGTGGTGCCGCCACGCAGGTCAAGGCCGAGCTTTGGCGACCAGGCTCCAGTGAAGGCCATGATGCCGTACAGCAGGCCGCCCACGACGAGGAATGCCACCAGGACCCTGCCCGGATGGCCATTGTGTGATGCCACTGTGCTTACTGCCCCTTGGAACTTTGCGGATCCCCGTCGTCGGGTTGCTGACCGGTGCCAGTGTCGTCGTAACGGGACTCATGGTCGGTCTGATCGAGAGAGTTGATCTCATCGAGGGATTGTGTCTCATCGAAAGACTCAGGCACCGGCGTGGTGCCAATCGCTCCGGGTGTCGACAGGTCGTCCTCATCACCGTCACCGATGACCTTGGCAACGGCCTGCTTCAGCACCGTCACCGTTGAGTTCGGCGAGGTCTGGATCACCGTCTGCCGGTCGCCCATCTCGACCACTGTGCCGTAGATCCCCGAACCGGTCATCACCCGGGTGCCGATGGTGATCGCCTCGACCATCCGGGCCTGCGCCTGGGTCCGCTTCTTGTTGGGGCGAATCAAGAGGAAATAAAACACCGCCACCATGAGGACGAGCATGATGATGGTCGTGTACGAACCACCCACCTGCATCACCACGGTCATATCTGCGCTACCCATAACACCTGCATCCGGTTCGCAACGTGACTCTCACGCCGCAAGACGCCAGCGGCCGCCGACGAGGAATGCCGCCGGGCAGCAAAGTGCTGACCGGCGGAGTCTACCTACATACCTGCCAATTCCAAGATTCTGACTCGCCAAGGCGCGCGACCGCGCTCCTCTGGGACGCACCATTTGCCGACAGAACGCGAGAAATGTGCCCCAACCCGGGCCAGGACACACCATTTGCCGACAGAACGCGAGAAATGTGCCCCAACCCGGACCAGGATGCACCATTTGTCGACAGAACGCGAGGAATGGATGAGTAGGCTCAGGAGAACAAGTCGTCGATCAGGCCAGCCGGGGTCGGACCGGTCGGCGGTGTCAGCCCCAAATGCCGCCAGGCGGCTGAGGTGGCCACCCGACCACGCGGGGTACGCATCAAGAACCCCTCTCGAACCAGGAACGGCTCCGCGACCTCCTCGACAGTTTCGCGTTCCTCCCCCACCGAGATCGCCAGGGTGGACAGCCCGACCGGACCACCGCCGAACCGGCGGCAGATGGACTCCAGCACCGATCGGTCGAGCCGGTCCAGGCCGATCTCGTCCACCTCGTACAGCTCCAGGGCCGCCCTCGACACGGACAGGCTGACCCGACCATCGGCACGAACCTGGGCATAGTCCCGGACCCGGCGCAGCAGTCGGTTGGCAATCCGTGGCGTCCCTCTTGAGCGGCCGGCAATCTCGGTGGCTGCATCGCCGTCCAGGCCGACGCCGAGCAGCACCGCGGACCTGGTCACGATGTGCTCGAGGGCGGAGGCGGCATAGAAGTCGAGCTGGGCGGTGAAGCCGAACCGGTCCCGCAGCGGCCCCGGCAGCAGGCCGGCCCTGGTAGTCGCCCCGACCAGGGTGAACGGTGGGATCTCCAGCGGGATCGCGGTGGCCCCCGGCCCCTTACCGACCACGACATCGACGCGGAAGTCCTCCATCGCCAGATAGAGCATCTCCTCGGCCGGCCGGGACATCCGGTGGATCTCGTCGAGGAAGAACACCTCGCCCTCGGACAGCCCGGACAGGATGGCCGCCAGATCGCCCGCGTGCTGGATCGCCGGACCGCTGGAAATGCGTAACGGTGCGTGCATCT
>JBBSQO010000439.1:0-2250 GCA_038244025.1 Propionibacteriales bacterium | reverse complement strand
CGGCCAGGCATGGGCCAGCAGGTGATGCGACAACAGGACAGGTTGCGCTGCCTGCAGGTGGGTACGCCCTGGCATGGCGACGCCCAGATGGTCCGTCGCCTGCCGGTGTAAGGATCCCACTACCGCCAGCACGTCGGCGACGACCGCGCGGAGCGTATCCCGCAGGTACAACCGGAGCAAGGTGGCAATCTGGTCATTGCGGGACCGGCCGGCTCTCAGCCGGCCACCAAGGTCGGCTCCCAGCCTCTCGATCAAACCACGCTCCAGGGCCCCATGCACATCCTCATCATCTGCGGCGGGGGTGAAGGCGCAAGAGACCACATCGGCCTCAAGCCGGTCCAGACCGTCGACCATCGCCCTGCACTCGTCCTCGGTCAGCAGGCCGGCGCGCTGCAGTGCTGCTGCGTGGGCGCGGGAACCGGCCAGGTCATAACGTGCCAGCCGCCAGTCGAACTGGGTCGACACGCTCAGCGCGAACATGGCCTCGGCCGGGCTGCCACTGAACCGGCCGCCCCACAGCCGGCCACCGCCCACCGTATTGCTGTTGTGGTGGGAGTCGTTGTGGTGCGTGGCGTCGTCGGTCACCGGGCCAGTCCAGCATCGCGGCGGGAGGCGACCTTGCTCGACATGCCGTACAGCTCGATGAACCCGCGCGCCTGGGACTGGTCGAAAGAGTCCCCCTCGTCGTAGGTCGCCAGGTTGAAGTCGTACAGGCCAGTCTCGCTGCGGCGGCCGGTGACCGTTGCCTTGCCAGCATGCAAGGTCATCCGGATGTCGCCGTTGACCGAAATCTGCGCCTCATTGATCAAGGTATCCAGCGCCTTCTTCAGCGGGGAGTACCACTGGCCGTCGTACACCAGCTCTCCCCAGCGCTGGTCAACGCCGCGCTTGAAGCGAGCCAGCTCGCGCTCCACCGTAACGTTCTCCAGCTCCATGTGTGCGGCGATCAAGGCGATGGCGCCTGGTGACTCATAGACCTCGCGGCACTTGATCCCCACCAGCCGGTCCTCCACCAGATCGAGCCGGCCGACCCCCTGCGCGCCGGCCCGGTCGTTGAGCTGCTGGATGGCCTCCAGCATGGAAACCCGGTTGCCGTCGATGGCGACCGGCACGCCGGCCTCGAAGGAGATGATCACCTCGTCCGGATCACGCGGGATGGCCGGGTCGGCGGTGTATTCATAGACATCCTCGATCGGGCCGTTCCAGATGTCTTCCAAGAAGCCAGTCTCCACCGCACGACCCCAGACGTTCTGGTCGATCGAGTACGGCGACTTCTTGCTCTGCTGGATGGGCAGCTCCTTCTCCCCGGCATAGGCGATGGCCTTCTCCCGGGTCCAGGCATAGTCGCGGACCGGGGCAATGACCTTCAGCTCCGGTGCCAACTGCATGAGGCCCACCTCAAACCGCACCTGATCATTTCCCTTGCCGGTGCAACCATGAGACACCACACTTGCGCCATGGAAGCGGGCCGCGTCAGCCAGGTGCCGGACGATCAGCGGCCGCGACAACGCGCTGACCAGTGGATAGCGGTCCAGGTAGAGCGCATTGGCACGCAGCGCCGGGAGACAGAAATCGTCAGCAAACTCGTCCTTGGCATCGATGACCACGGCCTCGACCGCTCCACAGTCCAGGGCACGCTGCCGAACGACGTCCATGTCCTCGCCGCCCTGGCCCACATCGACAGCGACGGCAACCACCTCCTGACCGGTCTCCTCGCCGAGCCAGCCAATGCAGACGGAGGTGTCGAGTCCTCCGGAGTAGGCCAAAACAATACGATCCTTCATCACGTACCTGGACTTTCTTGTGGTTTGAGTTTTTTGATCTCGGTTTGTTGATCTCAATGGCGTTGTGCTCAGCCGAGGCTGGCGGAACTGCCGATCACCTCTGGTTGGAAGTCATGTCTGATGGGGGGTGTTTCGCCTCCGGATGGTTGCTCATCTGCAGTAGCTGAGTGGCGACGGCCTTCCCGCCCTGCGGATCACGGGTGATCACCAGGATGCTGTCGTCCCCGGCAATGGTGCCCAGGATGGAGGCCCAGCCCACCCGGTCGAGAGCCGAGGCGAAGTACTGGGCGGCCCCGGGCGGGGTACGAAGCACCACCAGGTTGGCCGACGCCTCGGCCGACACCAAGACCTCCCCGCAGAGCCGAACGAGCCGGTTCTCGAAGGACGCGAACTCACCCGGTTGAGGGGTGCGATCGCCCCCCTCGGCCGGGACGGCGTAGACGAGGCTTCCTTTCGGGCCGCGGAT
>JBBSQO010000438.1:0-2264 GCA_038244025.1 Propionibacteriales bacterium | reverse complement strand
CGCGATCAATAATTCCGGCCAGCCGCAGGGCCGGATAAAACCGGTTGCCGGGATGGGCGAAGTGGGTCTGGGTTGCAGCAGTCCACAGCCCGGGGTTGATGCCGACAAAGAGCAGTTTCAGACCCGGCCCGACCAGGTCCGGCAGCCCAACATCGCGGTAGCTCTCGAGCTCGGCCCTGGTGAATCCCACCAACAGACCGTACCGCCTTCACCATGGCAGATGGGCTCATTCCATGTCCGGGATCAGCTCCCGGGCCTCGGCGGAGTCGAGCCCGCAGAGCTGCAAGAGGTCTACCAGCATAGAGCGCATCTGGGCCAAGATCACCACCGACGAGAGCGAGTTGGGTAGTTTCAGCTGAGAGGAATCTCTGCCCAGCTTGACGATCCGGTCGCGGGCCGCGGTGGGCAGCCGGCGCTCCTGTAGCTCGCTGGACATGAAGCCGAGGATCTCGGCCAGCGAGCCCATCATGACCAGATAGGACAGCGGCACCGGCTCCTCGCGCCATAGCGCCACGGCGGACCGCCGGGCCAGCACCCGCAGGTTGCGGGCCAACCGGTCCAGCGGTACAGCCAGGTCCGCGTACGCCTGCACCGGCCCCAGCTGTCGCAGCCGGAACGGTGAGTAACGAACCACGGCGAGCCCCTCGGTCGCCGCCTCATCCAGATCCTCCAGCTGCTCCTCGCTGTTGCGGGCCCGGTGCAGTACGGCGTCGGTGCCCTCGGCATCTCCGGTCCGCAGCGCTGCTTGGGCCGCCTCCAGAGTGACCGCCATGTCGCCGAGCACCTCCGCTGCCAGGATCCGTGGCCGGCGCAACGGACCGCTCGGCGCCATGGTGGCAACCAGCAGCGCGATAGCGCAGCCGATGGCCGCATCCAACCAGCGGTTCAGCCCCATGTTCGGTGCCGGCAGCAGGGTGATCACGATGATGGCCTGGACACCAGCCTGGGTGACCATCAGGTTGCGCGCGCCGAGCAGGGTGGCCACGGACATGGCGATCAGGCAGACCACGATGATCTGCCAGACACCGGTGCCGAAGAACCTGACGAAGACATCGCCGATGAAGACGCCGACGGCGACCCCGATGGCCACCTCGGTGGCACGGCTCAGCCGTTGGCCGAAGCTGAAGCCCAACGTGATGATGGCGGCCACCGGGGCGAAGAACGGCTGCTTGTGGCCGAGCAGCGTCTGCGCCAGCCACCAGGCTAGTCCGGCCGTGATCGCGCACTGGAAGATCATGAACAGCCGGTCCCACCACCGCTGGACCCGCTTCTTGACCGAGCGGCCGCCGCGTTTGGCCGTACGCTCGCTCAGGTCGAAGGCCTGGAGTCTCATCTGGTGCAGGGAGAAACTGCGTTGGTCCATGGCACCATCATGACGTGACCGCATCGGGGACGTGGACAGCCGACCGTCGTGGTCATCACTAGGATGGTGGGCATGGGTATACGAATGTCTCAGGAGTCATCCCAGGAGTCTTTGTGGGCCGAGGTGGACCACTACTTCGCGCCGCTGGCTGTCGAGGACGAGGTCCTCGCGGCGGCAAACGACCGGGCCAGGCAATCGGGCCTGCCGGCGATCCAGGTCTCCGCCAGCCAAGGCAAGTTCTTGCACCTCATCGCCCAGCTGATGGGTGCCCGCCGGGTGCTGGAGATCGGCACTCTCGCCGGCTACAGCACCATTTGGCTCGCCCGGGCGCTGCCCGCGGACGGCCAGTTGCTAACCTGCGAGTTCGATCCTGCGCATGCCGAGGTGGCCGCCCGCAACCTCGAGGCGGCCGGTCTGGACCAGATCGTCGACCTCCGACAGGGACGGGCCGCCGATACCCTCCGTGAGCTGGTCACAGGAAGTGTCGAGCCCTTCGACCTGGTGTTCATCGACGCCGACAAACCGTCAAATCCCGAATATCTACAGTTGGCGCTACAGCTCACCCATCCCGGCTCGGTGATCATCCTGGACAATGCCGTACGGCGCGGCGCAGTCGCCGATCCGGACAGTACCGATGCGGAGATCCTCGGTGTCCGAGCATTCACCGAGCTGGTGCTCGCCACCCCGCAGCTGTCCGCAACAGCGATCCAGACCGTCGGTGTGAAAGGCTACGACGGTTTCATGCTTCTTCGGGTGACCAGCTGACTGTGCCCGATCGACATACTGTGCCCGATCGACATACTGTGCCCGATCGACAGGCAGGGCAGCCCGGCCGGCAAACAAGGTGGGGTCGATGACAGGTCCGGACTCGGTGCTGGGACAGTTGGCGGCCGCGTACGGG
>JBBSQO010000437.1:0-2270 GCA_038244025.1 Propionibacteriales bacterium | reverse complement strand
TGGTTACTCCCACACCGATGTTCCACGCTCTTCGGGCCGGAGAGCTGAATGTGGGTATCTTTGGAACATGGCACAGGTAGTGGAGTGGAGCTTCAAGGGCTACCGCGGCCGGCGGGTGGCCAGGACCTGGCAGGCGGCCGAGCCGCGCTACATCGCCTTGCTGGCTCACGGCTATGGCGAGCACCTTGGCCGGTATGAGTATGTGGCCCAGACCATTACCGTCGATGGTGGCACGGTCTACGCGGTCGATCATGTCGGCCATGGCAAGAGCGAGGGCCAGCGGGTGCTGATCGACGACTTCGAGCGGGTGGTCGACGACTTCCACCTGCTTGCCGAACGCGCCCAGAAGGAGCTACCGGGGCTGCCGATGGTGCTGATTGGTCACTCGATGGGCGGGCTGATCGCGGCTCGCTATGCGCAGCGGTACGGCGGCGAGCTCGCCGCCCTGGTGCTGTCCGGGCCAGTGCTCGGCCGCTGGGCCACCGTGTCGACGCTGCTAGCCGCCGACGTCATCCCCGACACGCCGATTGACCCGGCCACGCTCTCGCGTGATCCCGAGGTGGGCCGCGCCTATGTGGCAGACCTGCTGGTCTGGCACGGCAAGTTCGAGCGCACCACCCTGGAGGCGCTGGACACCACCCTGCAGGTCGTCAACGAGAGTGGCGACCTCGGGGAGCTGCCGACCCTATGGATGCACGGCCAGGAGGACCATCTGGTCCCGATCGCCGACACCCGGGGCGGCATTGAGCGGATCCGCGGCAGCAAATTCCAGCAGCAAGTCTTTCCCGGCGCCCGGCACGAGGTGTTCAACGAGGTGAACCGCAATGAGGTGTTGGCGGTAGTCACCCACTTCATTGATGCTGTGCTGGCACGCTGACGGCACAGTTTTGGTTATCTATCGACCTCGGAGGTCGCTAGATAACCAAAACGTGCCTGGGGCTAGCCGCTATCCCTGGTCAGTGAGCCGAGCAGGTCGGCGTTTAGCCGCGAGATAGTCTCCAGCGGGATATTCTTCGGGCAGACCGCCATGCACTCACCGATACTGGTGCAGCCGCCGAACCCCTCTTCGTCGTGCTGAGCCACCATCCCCAGCGCCCGGGTGTACCGCTCCGGCTGGCCCTGCGGCAACAGGCCCAGATGGGTGATCTTCGCCCCGGTGAACAACATGGCCGAGCCATTGGGGCACGCAGCGACACAGGCTCCACAACCAATGCAGGTCGCCGCGTCGAAGGCATGGTCGGCATCGCTCTTCGGGACCGGGCTCGCGTGTGCATCGGGTGCCGTTCCGGTGGGTGCGGTGATGTAGCCGCCGGCCTGGATGATCCGGTCAAACGCGCTGCGGTCGACAATCAGGTCCTTGAGCACCGGGAACGGCTTGGCCCGCCACGGCTCCACATCGATCACGTCGCCGTCGGAGAAGGAACGCATGTGCAGCTGGCAGGTGGTGGTCTGCTGCGGACCGTGGGCGACTCCGTTGATCACCACGCCGCACTGCCCGCAGATGCCTTCGCGGCAGTCGCTGTCGAAGGCAATCGGGTCATCGCCTTCCAGGGTGAGGCGTTCGTTGAGCACGTCGAGCATCTCCAAGAAGGACATGTGCTCAGAAACCTCCTCCACCCGGTAGGAGACCATCCGACCTTCGGCTGCGGCATTGGGCTGGCGCCAGACCCGCACGGTGATATTCACTTTGTCGACCTCACTTGCTGGAGCCTACTCACTTGTAGCTCCGCTGCTTCAGCTCAATGGCCTTGTACTCAAGGTTTTCCTTGTGCAACACGGGTTGTTGCCCGACTCCGGTGAACTCCCAGGCAGAGACAAAGGCGTAGAGATCATCGTTCCTCAGCGCCTCACCCTCCTCGGTCTGCGACTCGGACCGGAAATGGCAGCCGCAGGACTCGGCTCGCTGCAGGGCGTCAATGCACATCAGCTCGCCGAGCTCCAAGAAGTCGGCCACCCGGCCGGCCTTCTCCAGCGCCTGGTTCAACTCCTCACCGGAGCCGAGCACCAAGACATCGGACCAGAACTCGCCCCGGAGCTCGCGGATCCGGGAGATCGCCTTGCGTAGCCCTTCCGCGTTTCGCTCCATCCCGCAGTATTCCCACATGATGGGGCCGAGCTCCTTGTGGAAGGAGTCGACGGTCCGGTTGCCGTTGATCGACAGCAGTTTTGCGATCCGGCTCTTTACCGAATCGACTGCCTCGGTCACGGCCGGGTCGCAGTCGTCGATCTTTTCGTACGGCCCGCCCGCCAGGTAGTCATTGATCGTGTTC
>JBBSQO010000436.1:0-2271 GCA_038244025.1 Propionibacteriales bacterium | reverse complement strand
GGAGCACCCGATCGCGCAGGCGATCGCCAAAGGCGCCACCGAGCGTACCGGCGACCTGACCGCTGTCGAAGACTTCACCAACCTTGAAGGCCTCGGGGTCCAGGGTGTCGTTGACGGCCACGCTGTAATGGTGGGTCGCTCCCGGCTCCTGGCCGACTGGTTTCAGCCGCTGACCGCCAAGCTCGAACGCGCCAAAGCGGACGCCGAAGCGAACGGCAGGACCGCCGTCGCGATCGGCTGGGATGGGGCCGCCCGAGGGCTACTGGTCGTCGCAGACGCGATCAAGGACACCAGCGAGGAAGCCATTGCCCAGTTCAAGGATCTCGGCCTTACTCCGGTACTGCTGACCGGTGATAATGAAACAGTGGCCGGCTCGGTTGCATCGCAGGTGGGCATCGATCACGTCATCGCCGAGGTCATGCCGCAGGACAAGGTCGACGTCATCAAGCGGCTGCAGGGCGAAAACAAGGTCGTCGCCATGGTCGGAGACGGCGTCAATGACGCCGCGGCCCTCGCGCAGGCCGACCTTGGTCTGGCCATGGGAACCGGAACCGACGTTGCCATCGAAGCCTCAGACCTCACCCTGGTCCGTGGTGACCTGCGGGCAGCCGCGGATGCAATCCGGCTGTCCAGGCGGACCCTGGGAGTTATCAAGGGAAACCTGTTCTGGGCCTTCGCCTACAACGTAGCGGCATTGCCGTTAGCTGCGGCCGGGCTGCTTAACCCGATGCTCGCCGGAGCTGCCATGGCATTCTCCTCGGTCTTCGTCGTCTCCAACAGCCTCAGGCTTCGTGGCTTCCAACCGGTGCGAAGCAACCATGACTATGTCAAGACCGGACGCGGCGCGCGATGGCGTCGGAGGCTTCCTTGAGTTTGGTTTCGGCCTCATCCCCGCCAATGGAAACGGCTTCAACAACGCAGTGGCTCAGGTGGTCATTGAGCAACCCGAGGGCCACGGACTCCAGAGCCCTGGTCATGGCTGAAACCTGAGTCAGAATGTCGATGCAGTATTTCTCGTCCTGGACCATCCCTTGCAGCCCCCGTGCCTGGCCTTCGATCCGCTTCAGGCGCCGGAGGTAGCCATCCTTGTTGGAGATATATCCATGCGCACCGCTGTGCGCTCCCGCTGCGGCAGGAACCGTTTTAGCTTGTGCAGCCATCGCTTTTCCTTGTTTGAAAGTGTGGGTCATGAAGACCGCGTGATCCGGCGGTCGCCCGATTGTACGGGTACCCCCCTATGGTACCAAAGATCGGGATGCCCGGGTGAATTCCACCTCTGCCACCTGCCATGGCGGAATCCTGAGCTCCGAAACCGGGCCCCTTGTCACCCATGCGCCCATACGGTAGATTCCAGTCAGTTGAAATACCCCCGTACCGTATAAGGAGCGATCATGAGCCCGATCACGTGCTGAGCGGTTTCGGCAGTGTTGCTGTGATGCTCGGGTGGGCGATCATCCTCATCCTGACGGGTCATCTCCTTCATCGGATCATGCTGGGCACCGGCCAGACGCTGGTCGCGAGCCCGTTCGAGTCCGGGCTGAGGCCGAGCGTGCATGCGGTCTCCCGGTTCCACGTTCGCTGGTACGCCGTGACGTTGCTGTTCCTCGCCTTCGATGTCGAGATGCTGTTCATGTATCCGTGGGCAGTCGTGGTGGCTCAGGTTGGCGGCGCTGCGGTGGTGGAGATGTTCATCTTCCTCGCTGCGCTGATGGCCGGCGTGGTCTACGCCTGGCGGGAGGGAGCACTGCGATGGGTCTGAGAGCCGTTCTTGGCCGGCTGGCGGCTCGGCGCCCGCACGTGCTCCTCGTTGCGGTGCCCGGGACGACGCCGATCCGGCTCGCGGTCGAGCGCTGGTGTCGTGAGCATGACGCGGTGCTGACGGCGGCTCCGGCCGACGCGGACCTGCTGGTGGTCACCGGCCCTGCTCAGGGTGATCTGGCAGCCGCCGTTGACGGGTTGTGGCGACAGCTGCCCGGACCGAGGGTCAGGGCCGACCTCGAGTCCGCCGAGCTGGTGCCCGAGCTGCTCAATGTGGCGCAAGCCCGGTTGGCCGATGCCGATGGGCGTGAGCAGCTGGCGCAGCGCGGCGATGAGTGGGAGGCCGGTCACCTGGACATGGGCGACATGGACATGGGCGAGATGGAGATGCCGGCGGGCCTGATGATGGCCGACCGGGCTGAGGACCGGGACGGCCTGACGCTGGATGTGCTGCCGGTGGCCTTGGGCCCGGTGCTGCCGGGCTGGCCGACCGGGCTGATCATCGACGTGATG
>JBBSQO010000435.1:0-2274 GCA_038244025.1 Propionibacteriales bacterium | reverse complement strand
CCGCATGCCGGTTTCATTGCCGTGAGGGCTGGGCTGGAGCGGACGTTGCCGGGGCGGCTGGTCGGCGTCTCTGTGGACGCGGACGGCACCGCGGCGTACCGGCTGGCCTTGCAGACTCGAGAACAGCACATCCGCCGGGAGAAGGCGACCTCAAACATCTGCACCGCACAGGTGCTGTTGGCGGTGACGGCCAGCATGTACGCGGTCTATCACGGCCCGGCTGGGCTGAGGCGGATCGCCGAGCAGGTCCATGCCGGCGCCCGCGACCTGGCCGGTTCGCTGACCGCAGCCGGTGTCTCCATCGTCCACGAGTCGTTCTTCGATACGGTGCTGGCCAAAGTCCCGGGCCGGGCTGAGCAGATCGTGGCCACCGCGCGGGATTGTGGGGTGCACCTGCGGCTGGTCGATCCCGACCATGTCGGTATCTCGGTCGGTGAGGATGCCGGCCGCAAAGGGCATGACGCGGTTTGTGCGGCCTTTGGGGTCGAGCCGGGCACCGAACCGTACGGCGAGCTGGCGACCGGGCAGCGGGTCAGTGACTACCTCACCCACCCCGTCTTCAACGCCCACCACAGCGAGACCTCGATGTTGCGCTATCTGCGGGCGCTGTCCGGTCGCGACTTCGCCCTGGACCGCGGGATGATCCCGCTCGGCTCCTGCACGATGAAGCTGAACGCCACCACCGAGATGGAACCCATCTCCTATCCGGGGTTCGCGGACCTGCACCCGTTCGCGCCCGTTGACGATGCCCAGGGCTACCTCAACTTGATCAGCGAGCTGGAGAGCTGGCTTGCCGAGATTACCGGCTACGCCCGGGTATCCATCCAGCCGAACGCCGGTAGCCAGGGCGAGCTGGCCGGACTGCTGGCCATCCGGGCCTATCACCAGTCCCGCGGCGACGCCGGCCGCACTGTCTGCCTGATCCCATCATCGGCGCACGGCACCAACGCCGCATCGGCGGTGATGGCCGGCATGAAGGTGGTTGTGGTCAAGGCGACCTTTGAGGGCAGCGTGGATGTTGATGACCTCAAGCAGAAGATCGAAAAGCACCATGATCAACTGGCGTCGATCATGGTGACGTACCCCTCCACCCACGGCGTCTTCGAGGAAGGGATTACCGAAATCTGTGCCATGGTGCACGATGCCGGTGGTCAGGTGTATGTGGACGGGGCCAACCTGAATGCGTTGCTCGGACTGGCCCAGCCGGGCAGGTTCGGTGCCGACGTCAGCCATCTCAACCTGCACAAGACCTTCTGCATCCCGCACGGCGGCGGCGGCCCAGGCGTGGGCCCCGTCGGTGTCGGGCAGCATCTGGTCGACTTCCTGCCGAACCATCCAATGCTCACCGGGGCCGGGCCGCAGAGTGGGGTTGGGCCGATCTCAGCCGCGCCGTACGGGTCGGCCGGCATCCTGCCGATCAGCTATGCCTATATCGCGATGATGGGGTCCGAGGGGCTCCGCCGAGCCACCGAAAATGCACTGCTGACCGCGAACTATGTGGCCCGACGGCTGGCCGGCTCCTATCCGGTGCTCTACTCCGGCCGCAACGGCTTGGTGGCCCATGAGTGCATCCTTGACCTCCGCCCGTTGACGAAGGCCAGCGGCATCACCGTCGACGATGTCGCCAAACGACTGATCGACTACGGTTTCCACGCCCCGACAATGAGCTTTCCGGTGGCCGGCACCCTGATGGTCGAGCCCACCGAGTCGGAGAACAAGGATGAGCTGGACCGGTTCTGCGATGCGATGATCGCCATCCGGGCCGAGATCGCCGCAGTCGAGTCAGGGGAGTGGGGAGCAGCCGATAATCCGCTGCGCAACGCCCCGCACACTCTGGCCAGGGTGACCGCCGATGAGTGGACCCATCCGTACAGTCGCAAGGTTGCCGGTTTTCCCGACGGTCAGCATCTCGGACCCATTGCTGCGAAGGGCAGGGACAAGTACTGGCCGGCGGTGGCCCGGATCGACAGCGTCTACGGCGACCGCAACCTGGTCTGCTCCTGCCCGCCGCCCGAGTCGTTCGAGTAAGAACCTGGTTTCGGAGCGCGGAACCGTTTGACTGTGGACCGTGCCCGCCTGAGTGCCAAGGGTGGCGGCAGTTCCGCGCTCCGAAACGTGTCTTATCTGCTTATCTGCAGCATTCCCGGGTGATCGGGTCCGTTGAGGAGGTAGCGTGCTACGTAACAGAGGTATTACGTGTCGGGAGGTCTAATGCGGCTCGACAGTAAGGGCCAGGTGACGATCCCCGCTTCGCTGCGGGAAAGGCATGGCTTG
>JBBSQO010000434.1:0-2292 GCA_038244025.1 Propionibacteriales bacterium | reverse complement strand
CGGCTCAGCCCGACGGCGATCTCTGGGCGCCGGGTGCGAGCCGCCCGGTAACCGCCGGCAGGCGAAAGGATGAGCGGGGGAAACGGGAGTCCACCGCCGCGAAGCCGTTTGATCTGCTGGTGCGGTGGGTCGACCCACGCTGGCGGCCGTACCCAGCAGCCTCGGAGGTACAATCCTCCCGCTAGGCCAACAGTCCCGTTACAGGTGACTTGGGCCTCCCCGGACGCATCAGAAAGAGCAGAACATGATAGCTGTCGTTTATAAGGGACCCTTCGGTGTCAGTGTTGAGGATGTCGACGATCCGAGGATCGAGGAACCCCTGGACGCGATCATCCGCATCACCACCGCGAACATCTGCGGTTCGGACCTGGGTGATGCTATCGATGCCTACGACAAGTTTGACAAGCGAGTGGACGGTTACACCAAGGTACTGCTGCACCCGGCGGGCTGAAGATCAGCGGCCACCAGCCCTGGCGGCGAGCGATGGATTTCGACGCCGTCTACCGGGCCGACCCCGATCCATGGCAGGTCGAAGGCTCTTGCTATGAACAGCGCAAGCTGGCGATTGCCGTTGCCTCGTTGCCAGTACAGCATTATCGCCGGGCCTGGGAGCCGGGCTGTGGGCCGGGGTTGGTCACTGGTGCGCTGGCGGACCGGGTGGATGATCTGGTCGCCAGTGATGCGTCTGCGGTGGCGATCGAGCTGGCCCGTCTGCGTTGTTCCGACTTGTCGGCTGTGTCCTTCGTGGTGTCGGAGCTTCCGGAGATCCCGCTGGACCAGCCGGTGGACCTGGTGGTGGCGGCCGAGTTCCTCTACTACCTTGACGATGTGCAGGCCGGGGTGCAGGCGCTCTGGACAGCGCTCGTCCCCGGCGGTCAGCTGGCGGTGTGGCACTGGGCGCATCATCCGCACGACACCCGGCTGTCCGGTCTCGACGTACATGCGATGGTTGCCGATGCTGCCGCGCAACGGCACTGCCGGCGACTTGTCCACCATCGCGAGGAGGACTTCGTGATGGATATTTACCAGTCTCCCGAGCCTTGAGCTCCTGGGCGGCCGACTAGCGGCCGGCCCCGATTACTCCACTGCAAGCGAAGGGAAGAAAGATGGACTTCACACATTTGGGCCGAACCGGCCTTTCGGTCTCCAGGCTGTGTCTTGGCACGATGAACTTCGGTGCCCAGACTGACGAGCCCACCGCGCACACCATCATGGATGCGGCCCACGACCATGGCATCAACTTCTTCGACACCGCGAACGCCTACGGTGGCGAAAGCGGGAAGGGCCACACCGAGGAGATCATCGGCAACTACTTCGCCCAGGGCAATGGCCGCCGGGACAAGACCGTGCTGGCCACCAAGGTGTACAGCCCCATGGGCGACTGGCCCAACAACGGCAAGCTCTCCGCGCTCAACCTGCGCCGCTCGCTGGATGCCAGCCTGCGGCGGTTGCAGACCGATTATGTCGACCTGTACCAGTTCCACCACGTCGATCGGGACACGGGCTGGGACGAGATTTGGCAGGCAATGGAGACGGCCGTTGCCCAGGGCAAGGTCCTCTATGTCGGCAGCAGCAACTTCGCCGGCTGGCACATTGCCAAGGCACAGGCGGCCGCCGAGCGACGAAACTTCACCGGACTGGTCAGCGAGCAGTCGATCTACAACCTGCTCAAGCGCGAGGTGGAGCTGGAGGTGCTGCCCGCCGCGCAGGACTTCGGCCTCGGGGTGATCCCCTGGTCGCCGCTGAACGGTGGCCTGCTCGGTGGCGTGCTGAAGAAGGAAAACGAAGGCGTCCGTCGGACCGAGGGCCGGGCAGCGGAGATGTTGGCCAGCCACCGCGACCAGATCGAGGCATATGAGAACTTCGCCGATGATCGTGGTCAGCGGCCCGGTGATCTTGCGCTCGCCTGGCTGTTGCACCAGCCAGCCATCACGGCGCCGATCATCGGCCCACGCACCCAGGATCAGCTCGATACAGCCGTGCAGGCGCTGGAGATCCAGCTCGACGCCGATGCGCTGACCCGGCTGGATGAGATCTTCCCCGGCCATAAGGCCGCTCCGGAGGACTACGCCTGGTGAGCCTGGTTCGCCATTTCTAGCGAAAGGCGAGAGTGGTTTTGGACCGAGCTGGGCCATCAGATGTTGTAGTTGTGATCATGCGGGTGGTCTGTCTTCGACGTATGCGGTGAACAGCTGGATCACTCGGGACGTCGCCTGATGGGTCGCTTAGACGATATGAGTGAGGGCTGAGGCCTCGCTCGCAATTGGTCGTGGGTTGCCGGGCAGGATTTGG
>JBBSQO010000433.1:0-2297 GCA_038244025.1 Propionibacteriales bacterium | reverse complement strand
GAACTCCTCGCCAGCCTGCAATGCCCCGTACGTTTCGAAGATCAGCTCATGGCGACGCTTCGGGATTTCGCTGCGGACATCAAGCTGCTTGACCTCACTCATGGGGAGAGTCCCTTCCTAGTTGTTTCGGTAATGCTTGTATTTATAGAGTAGAAAGGGAAGAGTACCAAGTCACGCTCCGCCGGGTTGGGTGGCAAAGTCTCAGATCAGTCTGACGACATCCCCGGATTCAAGACACCAGGTTCAGGAGCCGAGAGCAGGCGGAGTGACGCCTTGGGGCAGTGCCGGGCGTGGTACCGACGCCAGCACCGCATCCATGTCCAGGCCATAGCGTGCCGGTGTGCCCGGCGGTAGAGACTCGCCATGCTGCAGGTCGCCGATATCGGGCCCGGACATACCATTGTCAACGGTGCGAACGCTGCTCGGGAAGAGCACACCCATGTCGTCCTGCTCGGCAAGCATGTGGGCCTGACGCTCCAGGTCCAGCCGGGAAAGCCGCTTGCGCCAGTGTGACCACTCGAGGTAGGAATGCTGCTGGTCCGTGGATGTCGGTTGGCTGACCAGCGCGGTGGCCCGGCGCAACGCCCGGTCGGCGGCCTGGAAGGCGAGACCAACCTCGGCGTGGGCTTGCCGGCGCTCTGGGATCGACGCCGGGTGGGCGGTCAGCCTCTTCAGCCGGGCCTGCGCGCGGTCGAGCCAGCTCAGCGCCGTGTCGATCTCCTTGATCAGTTCCTTCGGTACGGGTGGGTGTCTGCGTCCGAGCATGTCTTCTCCTGAAGGAATTAGACGGATCATTTGGATGTATACCAGTCATGGCCGTTGCTGTACAGGCTAATGGCAAGCTGCCACGGATCCCGTACGGGCGGAGGCGGGTTCCCCCGAGGTGCGGAACTCACCACCGGCACGAAAGGATAAGGGGCATGATCGATGTCGACGGTATCCTGCTCGGGGGTGCCGTCGTACTGATCGTGGCGATCATCGCCGCCCGGTTCGCCACCCGGATCGGGCTTCCCTCACTGTTGCTCTTCCTGGGCCTCGGCATGGTGCTCGGCACCTCTGTGATCGGCATTCAGTTCAACGATGCCGACCTGGCCCATGCGCTCGGCTTTGGTGCACTGGCGCTGATCCTGGCCGAAGGTGGGCTCAGCACCCGGTGGGCTGATATCAAGCCGTCGATGGGGATCGCCGGTGTGCTGGCCACTGTGGGAGTGGCGCTCAGCGTCATGTTGATGACCTTGTTCGGACACTTCGTCCTTGGGCTGGATCTGTGGATCGCCGTACTGCTCGGCGCGGTGACGTCGCCGACCGATGCCGCGGCGGTGTTCTCCGTGCTGCGCAAGGTGCCGCTGCCGCTCAAGCTGCGCGGTGCCCTGGAGGCTGAGTCCGGCCTGAACGATGCCCCGACCGTGCTGCTGGTGGCGGCGGCGAGTCAGGTGGCCCTGGGAAACAGTCCCGGTGGTGGGGTGGCGGGTCTGGTCGGCCTGATCGCCGCCGAGCTGGCCGGCGGTGTACTGGTCGGACTGGCCCTCGGCTGGGTCGGGGTCTGGATCCTCCGCCGGGTGGCGTTGCCCTCGTCGGGTCTCTATCCGCTGGCCGCGCTGGTGTGGTCGGTCTTCACCTACGGGGCGAGCTCGGCACTGCATGCCAGTGGTTTCGCCGCGATCTATGTCTGCGCGCTGATGCTGGGCAACGCCCAGCTGCCGCACCGGGCTGCCACCCGCTCCTTTGTCGAGGGAGTGGGCTGGATCGCCCAGATCGGGCTGTTCGTGATGCTCGGCCTGCTGGCGGACCCCGGTCGCATCACCTGGCGGGCGGTGATCATCGGCGTGCTGGCCGGTCTCTTCCTGACCGCTGTCGCGCGGCCGTTGTCCGTGGTGTTGTCGACCGTCTGGTTCAAGGTCGGCCGACGGGAGCAGATCTTTCTCTCCTGGGCCGGTCTGCGCGGCGCGGTGCCGATCGTGTTGACCACCATCCCGCTGGCCGACGGGGTTCGGCAATCTTCCTTTCTCTTCGACGTGGTCTTCGTCTTCGTGATCGTCTTCACCTTTATCCAGGGGCCAACCCTGCCCTGGGTGGCGCGAAAGCTAGGCCTGACGACCGGACATGAAGCCGAGCAGCTGGATGTTGAGGCAGCTCCGCTGGACCGGATTCAGTCTGACCTGCTGCAGGTCCGGGTGCCGCGCGGCTCGCGGTTGTCCGGCGTCGGCATCGCCGAGCTGCGGTTGCCCAAGGACACGGTGGTGTCGCTGATCATCCGCAACAAGGTCCCGTTCGCCCCGGCCGGCAGCGATCAGGTG
>JBBSQO010000432.1:0-2306 GCA_038244025.1 Propionibacteriales bacterium | reverse complement strand
CCTGCCGGACAGTTTCGTCCGGAGGACGGCGATCGCCGTCAGCGCCTGCACAATGACGATGGCGGCGATGTCGGGTCGAGCAGCATCGCCGACCAGCCAGTCGGGCAGGCCGAACAGGCTGTGCAGATAACCCGACCAGCCGCGCGCGACCACGGCGGCCCCCAAGGCGAGCTCGAGGACCAGGTCCCAGCCGATAATCCAGGCCACCAGCTCGCCCAAGGTGGCATAGGAGAAGGTGTAGGCACTGCCGGCCACCGGAACGGTGGAGGCGAACTCGGCATAGCACAGTGCGGCCAGAGCGCAGGTGATGCCGGCCAGCAGAAAGGACAAAACAATCGCCGGCCCAGCGTTGATATTGGCCTCCTGCCCGGTGAGGACGAAGATGCCGGTCCCGATGATCACCCCAATACCGAAGACTGTCAGGTCCCAGGCACTGAGTTCCTTCTTCAGCCGGAACTCCGGCTCCTCGGTGTCCTGCATCGACTGCTCAACGCTCTTGATCCGGAACAAGCTCATCTCAGGCCTTCCTCGCGAACCCCTCGCAATCGAGGTGGTGGGTCAGATTATGCACCCGATCTACCGGTCCGGATAGCCCCGAAAGGAAAATAGCCCCGAAAGGAAAGTAGACCTCCAGGTCTTAGGCCGCACCCTTCCGGACAAGGAATAGCGGTCGCCGTTCAGGTGCGAAGAGCCCCAGAACTTTGGTGCAGACCGTAAAAACGCCCTGCAGGTCAAACCCAAGTTCTGGGGCTCTTCACACCGTCGCCGTGATCGGACTTATTTCTTGCCCTGGTTCTTCACCGCTTCGATCGACGCGATGGCGGCCTCGGGGTCGAGGTAGCGACCACCCGGGGTGGTGGGTTTGAGGTCGTCGTCCAGCTCGTAGAGCAGTGGGATCCCAGTCGGGATGTTCAGGCCGACAATGTCGTCATCGCTGATGGCATCCAGGTGCTTGACCAGGGCACGGATCGAGTTGCCATGGGCCACCACCAAGGTCACCTGGCCAGCCCGGAGGTCCGGAACAAGTTGGTCATACCAGTACGGGAGTGCCCGGATCAGGACGTCCTTGAGACATTCGGTCTTCGGTCGTGCCTCGGACGGCAGCAATGCGTACCGGGCATCATGGAAGTTGGAGAACTCGTCATTGTCCTCGATGGGCGGCGGTGGAGTGTCGAAGGACCGGCGCCAGATCATGAACTGCTCCTCGCCATACTTGTCTCGTACGGCCGCCTTGTCCTTGCCCTGCAGGGCACCATAGTGCCGCTCGTTGAGTCGCCAGGACCGCTTGGTGTTAATCCAGTCGCGGTCCGCAATGTCGAGCGATATCTCCGCCGTCCGGATGGCACGGCGCAGTAGCGAGGTGTGCACGACGTCAGGCAGCAGCCCTCCTTCAGCGAGGAGCTCGCCGCCGTGGCGTGCCTCGGCGACACCCTTCTCGGTCAAGTTGACATCAACCCAGCCGGTGAAGAGGTTGGTCGCATTCCACTCACTCTCACCGTGGCGCAACAGAATCAGAGACGAAGACATGATCGCCAGCCTAATACCGAAGTGGCACAATCATCATCAGGAGAGCCCATCATCATGGTCACATCACGTACGAAAACGGCAGTCGTCGCCGGCGCCAGCCGCGCAACTGGGGCCGCTTCGGCACTCAGACTTGCCACCAATGGCTACCGGATGCGTCTGTGCTGCCCGACGCGCCGAGTGCGGGCCAAAGTCTAACCGAGTGAAGGCAAGTATTACCGAGTGAAGGATTGAGGACATGACCAGAACTATTGCCTCCAGCGACCGGGTCGGCCTGGAGGAGATGCTCGACTTCGTCCGGCCCCGGCACAGGATGCTGATCGCCACCACCCGCGGGGACGGACGGCCGCAGATGTCTCCGGTCGCCGGCGGGGTGGATGCCCGCGGACGGATTGTCATCTCCTCCTATCCCAGCCGCGCCAAGTCCCGGAACGCGGAACGCGACTCCCGTATCTCGGTCCTGGTGCTGTCCGATGACTGGGACGGTCCGTGGATTCAGGTCGACGGTGAGGCAGAGGTGCTGCGGATGCCGGCGGCCGCCGATGGCCTGGTCGACTACTTCCGATCCATCTCCGGTGAACACCCGGACTGGGATGAGTACCGCAAGGCGATGGAGATCCAGGGCAAGTCACTGATCCGCATCACGCCCAACCGTCGGAGCCCGATCGCCACCGGCGGTTTCCCGGCCGATGTCGCGGCCCGGCTGGATGCCGACAGGTCTGCCGACCCGGGTCAGGGGTGACGGTCCGGGTCGAGGTGGGAGAAGGCCGCCAGGTTGGCGG
>JBBSQO010000431.1:0-2324 GCA_038244025.1 Propionibacteriales bacterium | reverse complement strand
GATCCGGCCACGCCGCTCGGTCTGCGCGATGCCGCTCTGCTGGAGCTGCTCTATGGCACCGGCGCCCGGATTTCAGAGCTGACCGCGCTCGATGTGGACGATGTCAGTCGGCTGGTGGCCGCCACCGGCGATGCGGTGGTGGAGAATACCGCCGGGTTGCGGCTGTTCGGCAAGGGCAGCAAGGAACGGATCGTGCCGCTGGGCTCCTATGCCCGTACGGCGCTGCAGGCCTGGCTGGTCCGTGGCCGCCCCGCTCTGGCCGAGAAGGCGCGGACGCCGTCGCCGGCCCTGCTGCTCAATGCCCGCGGCGGTCGGCTGTCCCGGCAAAGTGCCTGGACTATCCTGAGAACGGCCGCGGCGAAGGCCGGTATTGATGCCGATGTGTCTCCGCATACGCTGCGGCATTCGTTTGCCACCCACCTGCTGGACGGTGGCGCTGACGTACGGGTGGTCCAGGAGCTGCTGGGTCACGCATCGGTCACCACGACACAGATCTACACATTGGTTACAGTGGACCACCTACGGGAGGTTTATCTGACGGCTCATCCCCGGGCGTACTAGGCTGCCACCGGGTCAGGACGCAGCAGGCAGATAGCACCCAGCAGGCAAACTCACCGCGAGGTGCTCAGGAGGACAAGTGGAAGAGACGCAGCGGTCCGGCGACGTCGTCGGCGAGCAGCAGCTGTTTGACCCCTCAGAGGACACCCTCCCTTCCCTGCACTTCGTCACACCGGGCCCGGTCATTCCTGGTGGCGATGAGCAGCTACCGCTCGACGAGGCCACGCCGGACACACCAACAAGCGAACCCGAGCCGGTACTGGGTCCGACCGGGCGTCCCTGGCCCGCACTGCCGGAGCCTGGGCCGCCGACCGGTGAGCCGGCCATGATCATTGCCTTGTGCAACCAGAAGGGCGGGGTCGGCAAGACCACCACCACGATCAACCTCGGAGCCGCGCTGGTGGAGACCGGGCGCAGGGTGCTGCTGGTCGACTTCGACCCGCAGGGCTCGTTGTCGGTCGGGCTCGGCGTCAACCCACACACCCTTGACCGCAGCATCTACAACCTGCTGCTCGGCGGGGATACGGCAGCCGAGGAGGTGATCGCCACCACCAACGTTGACGGCCTCGACATCCTGCCCAGCAATATCGATCTGTCGGCCGCAGAGATTCAGCTGGTCTCGGAGGTCGCTCGTGAACAGACCCTGCTGCGAGTGCTGGAAAAGATCAAGGATCGCTATGACGTGATCTTGATCGACTGCCCACCCTCGCTCGGCTTGCTGACCATCAACGCACTGACCGCGGCCGACAAGGTGATCATGCCGTTGGAGTGCGAGTTCTTTGCTCTGCGCGGCATCGCCCTGCTGACCGACACGATCGCCAAGGTGCAGGACCGGCTCAACCCGGACCTACAGACTCTCGGCATCCTCGGCACCATGTTCGACTCACGAACGCTGCACAGCCGTGAGGTGCTGGAGCGGGTGGTCCAGGCATTCGACGAGACCGTGTTCCATACCGTGATCCGGCGTACGGTCAAGTTCCCCGAGACGACGGTGGCCGGTGAACCCATCACCACCTACGCCTCCGCCTCACCCGGTGCCACCGCCTATCGGACGCTCGCTCGTGAGGTGTTGTCCCGGTGCCGCGCCGCGTAAGCCTGCCGGGAGCAGCGGAGCTCTTTCGCGCGACGCAGCAAGCGAACCATCAGCAACCAGATGCTCAGACTCCCGCAGCGGAGCGTTCCTCGCGTGCTGATGCCAATACGGCTGATGACAATACGGCTGATGACAATACGGCTGATGACAATACGGCCAACGACAGCTCGGCCGCGGAAGCTGTCAGGGAGACGGCCGCCCAGACCCAGCAGGCATCCGGCAGAGTGCGGCACGACGAGAAGATCACCGTCTACGTGAGCCGCGAGGAACTGCTGGCACTGGAACAGGCCAGGCTGACGCTGCGGGCCGAGTACGACATGGCGGTAGATCGGGGGCGGATCGTCCGGGCGGCGATGGCGGCTGCGATGACGGATCTGGCCGAGAACGGGGCCGCAGCCGAAGTGGTACGGAGGCTAACCCAGTCGTGAGTGTCCAGTCCGGTTCGCCGACCGAGGCCCCAGCCAGCAAGACCTCAGCCAGCAAGACCTCAGCCAGCAAGACCTCAGCCAGCAAGACCTCAGCCAGCAAGGCACAGTACGGCACCAGCACGGCGCACAGCACGAACACTGGGTTTACCCTCCGGCTGGACAATTTTGAAGGACCGTTCGACCTGCTGCTGCAGTTGATCTCCCGGCACCAGATGGACATCACCGAGATAGCTTTGTCCCGGGTG
>JBBSQO010000430.1:0-2324 GCA_038244025.1 Propionibacteriales bacterium | reverse complement strand
CGGCCGGAAGGGGTCTGAGTGGTTGCGTCTCCCTGCCTGTGCGGGATAACGCGGCCGGAAGGGGTCTGAGTGGTTGCGTCTCCCTGCCTGTGCGGGATAACGCGGCCGGAAGCAGCGACTCCGGTCCTACTTCGCCGCCTTGGTGCTGGTGCGCAGCTGGGGATGGGACTCAAGGCCCTGCAGCCCGTTCCAGGCAAGGTTGACCAGGTGGGCGGCAACCTCGGGCTTCTTCGGTTTCCGCGAGTCGAGCCACCACTGACCGACCATGCCGACCATGCCGACCAGCATCTGGGCATACATCGGTGCCGTCTTGGGGTCCAGCTTCTGCTTCTTGAACTCATCAACCAGGATGCCCTCCACCCGGGAGGCGACATCGCTGAGAATGCTGGCGAAGGACCCGCCGGCACTGCCAACCGAGGAGTCCCGGACCAGGATCCGGAAGCCGTCGGTATTGCTCTCGATATAGTCCAGCAACGCCATCGTGGCCCGCTCGATCAGCTCGCGCTGGCCCCCCGTGGTCAGCGAGCCCCTGATGCCGTCCAGCAGGGTACGGACCTCCCGGTCGACGACCACGGCATAGAGGCCTTCCTTGCCGCCGAAGTGCTCGTAGACAACTGGCTTGCTGACCTGTGCGTTGTTCGCGATCTCCTCCACCGACGTGCCCTCGTACCCCTTGTCGGCAAAGAGTGAGCGGGAGATCTCGATGAGCTGTTCGCGTCGTTCCGCACTGGTCATCCGGATCCGAGCGGAACGGCGGGTACGGCTGGAGTCGAGCGGGTCGGTCATTTTACTGGCTGCCATGGGGCACAGTGTGGCCGTCAGTCAAGGGTGTTGGCCACTCGGCGGGCGGCGACCCGCTCCGGAACCGGCCAGCGCACATCGTGCACCCAGCCCAACTTCTCGAAGGCCCAGATCAGCCGGGCCGAGGTGTCGATCTGTCCGCGCAGCACACCATGGCGAGCGCACGTCGGGTCGGCGTGATGCAGGTTGTGCCAGCTCTCGCCGTGGCTGAGCAGGGCCAGCCACCACACGTTGGCCGACTTGTCCCGGCTCTTGAAGGGCCGCTCACCAAAGGTGTGGCAGATGGAGTTCACCGACCAGGTGGTGTGATGCAGCAGGCCGATCCGGATCAACGACGCCCAGAAGAACGCGGTGGCCGCGCCTAGCCAGCTCATCGACCACAGACCGCCGATGACTGCCGGGGCAAAAACCGAAAAGATGAGGAAGGCCGGGAACAGCTTGTTGATCAGCACCAGATCCTTGTCCTTCATCAGGTCTGGTGCGTATTGCCGTCGCGGTGTCTGCTCGGGGTTGAACATCCACATCATGTGGGCGTAGCAGAGGCCCTTGGTCAGCGCGCCGACCGACGTGCCGTACCGCCACGGGGAGTGCGGGTCGCCCTCGCGGTCAGAAAACTTGTGGTGCTTGCGGTGATCGGCGACCCAGCGGATCACCGGACCCTCAATGGCCAGGCTGCCGGCGATGGCCAGCGCGATCTTGAGCCCGCGCTTCGGCTTGAACGCCTTGTGGGTGAAGTAGCGGTGGAAGCCGACGGTGATGCCCATCCCGGACACCATGAAAAAGACGAAGGCGATCACCACGTCATGCCAGCCGAGGAAGCCGCCCCAGGCAACCGGGATGGCGGCGAGCAGGGCCAAGAAAGGCACGATGATGAAGGCACCAAGTCCAATCTGGGCTCCGCGGCTGAGCCGTTCTTCCTCTGCGGCCGGTGCGGCGGTGGCGGTAAGTGTAATCTGGGTCATGGCTGTCTGGATCCATCCGAGTTGCTGGCGTTTAGATACCTTGCTGGCGTTTAGATACCTTGCTGGCGCTTAGATACCCTGCTGGACTTCGATACATCGCTGGACCTAGATGCGGGGCAGCCAACGTACCTACGCTTACGCAACCGTAACCTACGCATCCGTAGGTATCAAGGTGGAGATGCGGGTCAAGTCCGGAATGCGTACGCTGGACCCTGGCCGGAGCCGAACGGCCAGCGTGGTCCCGGTATTGGTTGCCAGGACATTCCCCGGTTGGTCTGCCGGCAGGGCCCGCCTGACTTTGAATCAGGATTAGCGACGTAGGTTCGACTCCTACCCGGGGAGCGAGGGTCGGCCGGCCATGGCCGATCTGTGCGAGCCTGACTGTGGGCTCATTGTGTTGGCCCGATGGTGTTGACCCGACTGTGCGCGTTATGACTGTCCAAGGGAGCTGCTAGTGACCGGATCGAGCGCCGCGCCTGTTGCGGCCGTCATCGTACTCGCTGCCGGCGGTGGCACTCGGATGAAATCGGCTCGGTCCAAGTTGTTGCACGAGATCGCCGG
>JBBSQO010000429.1:0-2358 GCA_038244025.1 Propionibacteriales bacterium | reverse complement strand
TCATGGCCAATCAGCTAGCCGGTGCAACCAGTCCGTATTTGCTTCAACACGCGGAGAACCCGGTGGATTGGTGGGAGTGGGGGCCCGAAGCTTTCGAGGAAGCGAGGCGCCGTGATACACCAGTTCTGCTCAGCATCGGGTACGCCGCGTGCCACTGGTGCCATGTGATGGCGCATGAGTCCTTCTCCGATGAGTTGATGGCAGCCCGGATCAATGACGCGTTCGTTGCCATCAAGGTTGACCGAGAGGAACGCCCCGACATCGACGCCGTCTACATGCAGGCGACCCAAGCCATGACCGGGCAGGGTGGCTGGCCGATGACCGTTTTCCTCACTCCGGAAGGTCGGCCGTTTTTTGCCGGTACCTACTTCCCGCCGCGGTCGGCCGGGGGGATGCCCGGCTTTGACCAGGTGCTGGACGCGGTGGCGACAGCCTGGCGGGACCGCCGGGACCAGGTGCTCGGCAGTGCCGAGACGATCGTGCAGCAGCTCGCCGGGCTCGGGCCTGGCAGCGGTCCGGCAACCGACGACCCGGATGGTATCGACGAGACCAAGGTCTCCGCAGCGGTCCGGCAGCTGGCCGACGGCTTTGACCCGGTTCATGCAGGTTTTGGCCAGGCGCCGAAGTTTCCCCCGTCGATGGTGCTGGAGGCGCTGCTCCGCAGGAGTCCGGGCGACCAGGGCGCCCCGACGACTCAGCCCGGTGCCGATGGTCTGCCGTCGACGGATCCATGGCTGATGGTGAGGCGGACGTTGGAGGCGATGGCGCGGGGCGGCATCTACGACCAGCTCGCCGGCGGCTTCGCCCGCTACAGCGTCGACGCCGCCTGGGTGGTCCCGCACTTCGAGAAGATGCTGTACGACAACGCCCTGTTGCTGGGGGTCTATGCCCATGCCTGGCGGCGGTCGGAGAGCGGCAGCCCGCAGGCCGGGCTGTTCGCCCGGGTGGTGGAGGAGACGGTCACCTTTCTGCAGCGTGAGCTGCGCACCGACGAGGGTGGCTTTGCCTCCAGCCTGGACGCGGACAGCCCAGACCTCGAGGGGAGGCGGCGTGAGGGCGCCTTCTATGTCTGGACGCCGGCCGAGCTGGCCGAGGTGCTCGGAGACCAGGATGCCGCCTGGGCGAGCTCGATCTTCTCCGTCACCGAGGCTGGCACCTTTGAGCGCGGTGCTTCCACTCTGCAGCTCCTGGATACGCCGGCCGACCGGCAGCGGCTGAGGCAGGTCAGAGCTGCACTCGCGGCGGCCCGTGAGTCCCGCCCCCGACCGGGCCGCGACGACAAGGTGGTGGCCGCCTGGAACGGCTGGCTGGTTGAGTCGCTAGTCCAGGCCGGGATCATGATGGATCGCGAGGACTGGACCCGTACCGCCGAGCAGGCAGCTCAGCTGCTATGGGACCTGCACTGGGTCGACGGACGACTACGCCGTACCTCACGTGCGGGACAGGTCAGCGATGCGCCGGGGGTGCTGGAGGACTACGGCGCGGTGGCGCACGCCTTCGTACGGCTCGGATCGGCTACCGCCACAGCCGCCTGGGTCGATCGCGCCGCTGCACTGCTGGCCGTGGTCCAGGAGCAGTTCACCGACGCCGACGGCCTGCTGTTCGACACCGCGGCCGATGCCGAGCAGCTCTTCTCCCGGCCGCGAGATCCGAGCGACAACGCCACCCCGTCCGGGCTCAGCAGCACGCTGGCCGCGCTCCGGCTGATGGCCGAGCTGACCGGCGACGCCAGCTATGCCGAACGTGCCGATCGGGCCGCCACGGGAGGACAGGCGCTAATCACCGGCGCACCGCGGTTCGCCGGCTGGCTGCTCGCCGACGCGATCACCCAGCTGCATGTCCCGAACGGGTCCGGACCGGTCCAGCTGGCGATCGCCGGCAGTCGTACGGATCCCGGCACGGCTGCGCTGGTGCGGGCCGGCTACCTGCATGCCCCGGCCGGTTCGGTGGTCGTGGCCGGTAAGCCGGATACGCCCGGGATCGCGCTGCTGGCGGGTCGGCCGCTGGTTGATGATGGTCCCACCGCCTACGTCTGCCGCGGCTTTGTCTGCCGGTTGCCGGTGACGAATGTGGAGGAGCTGGTCGCTGGGCTTTCCCGGCCCTCGGGGCTGCGCTAACTCTCACTGGCCGAGCTGGAGAGCACGGCAGCCCTACGACGACGAGGCGCACCGCGACTCCGCCAGCTACTGCCGCTGCTGGATCCACGCAGCGGGTCACCGTGGGAGTCGATCATGCGGCTCCTGCATCAGGCAGCCGAGATCGCCGTCGAAGCACAGCGAAAGCTCTACGACCTCGATGTCCACTTCCTGGCTCGGGCCGATCTCTGGGTCGTCGGGACTCGCCGGATCCACGAATACG
>JBBSQO010000428.1:0-2372 GCA_038244025.1 Propionibacteriales bacterium | reverse complement strand
CCGGGTGCCTGACAGCGGGGGTCTGCCGCTGCAGCGCCGGGATGGTCAGGGTCCAGCCGATCTCGAGCTGGTCCGGATCGGTGATGGTGTCGGAGTTGGCCTGCTGAATTCTCGGCCACAGGTTGGCGTCACCGTACTGCGCGGCGGCAAGGCTGGACAGCGTGTCGCCGGCCCGTACCCGTACCGTGTGCTGGTGTCCCAGCTGCCCGCCCTCGACCTCGGGCCCGTTCTTGATCTCCGGAACGGTGAGCTTCCAGCCGATGACCAGCACATCCGGACCACCGGTCAGCAGGCGCGGATTGGCATCGGCAATCTTGTGCCAGGCCATCCCCTCGCCATAGAACCGCTCCGCCAGTGTCCAGAGGTCATCACCCGGCTGAACGGTGTAGGTGATCGTGTCGCTCGACGTCTGGCCGCTCCTGGCAGGAAATACATCGACGGGGTGTTGTACCTGCGGCCGCTGAGCGACCAGCACCGGGGGATTGGGGTCCTGGACGACCGGGTCAGCGATTGCCGGCTGCACCGGGGCCACCACCATCGCGACCACGGACAACAGCAGGCTGGCGGCGGCAGCCTGCGGCAGTCCGAACCCTGGAAGTCGCAACCGGAGACGCCGGCCGGACAGCAGGCTGACGAGCTCGGTCAGCACCGAGAGGGCAAAGACGAGCCAGGCCAGCCAAGCGACCACGGTGATCACCGACAGCAACACACTGCCGTCATCGGGGAACAACAGCACATCCCGCCAGCGCTGCCAGCTGAAGACGGCAGCACCCGGCGGGTGCCCAATCCGCACCAGCAGCCAAGGCACGCCGAAAAGTCCGGCGCTCAACAGCAGTAGGGCACCGAGACCTCGCAGGAACCTCACCAGATCACCTCCTCAAGCCAGCAGTCTGGCATGGACAGGAGGTGCCTCCACCAGTTATCCACAGCTGGTTTCCCGGGCAGTCCGGCAGAACGCCCCTTTTTGTCACTCCAACAGATGATCACGGCCAGCATCCACGCCCACTCCGCCAGCGATTGTCCGGTCTGGGGTGACATTACTGGTGCACCCCGACCGGCAGGAATATCCGTGCGAAGCGTCGAGTTCAGCAAGGTAGGGTGAACCCACCTTCCCACCTGCCCGGACCACCCGTTTCGTAGCCCAACCTCAAAGGCCCCAACCATCAAGGAAGTCATGAGCACCATCTCCAGCGACCTGCGTGATGTCATCATCGTCGGCAGTGGGCCGGCCGGTTACACCGCCGCGATTTATGCCGCCCGGGCCGACCTTCATCCGCTGGTCTTCGAGGGCTCGGTTACCGCCGGTGGCGCCCTGATGAACACCACCGAGGTGGAAAACTATCCTGGGTTCCCCGAAGGCATCATGGGCCCGGCCCTGATGGACAACTTCCGTACCCAGGCCGAACGGTTCGGAGCCGAGCTGGTGGCCGAGGACATCGTCTCGATGGATCTGACCGGTGAGATCAAGTCGGTGACCGATGGCTACGGCCAGACGTTCGATGCCCGTACGGTCATCCTCGCCACCGGCTCGGGGTATCGCAAGCTGGGCATCCATGATGAGGACCGGCTGTCCGGCCGGGGGGTCTCCTGGTGCGCCACCTGTGATGGCTTCTTCTTCCGCGACAAGGACATTGCCGTGGTCGGCGGGGGTGACTCCGCCGTCGAGGAGGCCACCTTCTTGACCCGCTTCGCCAGGTCCGTCACGATGATCCATCGCCGCGATGGGCTAAGAGCCAGCAAGATCATGGCGGCCCGTGCCCACAAGGACCCGAAGATCTCCTTCGCCTGGAACAGCCAGATCACCGCCATCCACGGGTCGACCGCGCTCGAGGGCGTCACCCTGACCGATACCGAACCCGGCAATACCCGTGAGCTGGCCCTGCAGGGGCTCTTCATCGCCATCGGCCACCTGCCCCGCTCAGAGCTGCTGCACGACCAGGTGGCCTTGGATGCCGAAGGCTATGTGCTGTGTCAGCCCGGCAGCACCCGCACCAACCTGCCCGGCGTCTTCGCCTGCGGTGACCTCGTCGACCACACCTACCGGCAGGCCGTCACCGCTGCCGGCACCGGTTGCTCGGCGGCTCTGGACGCAGAACGGTTCCTTGCTGACCTGCACGATGCCGCCCCGGTACCAGCCTCGCCAACCGCAGCCCTGGCCGCCTCCATGCGGATTGGCTGAGGGACGAGAACGAGCTGTCAGCCCGATGCGACAGACTGTCCCGGGACAGAGACTGGTCCGCTGAGAAGGACTCGAGCAGACAGGCTCAGACAGACCAACGTAAACGACTCAGGAGATATGAATGGCCGACGTCAGTGATGTAACCGATGCCACCTTTGACCAGGTCGTGCTGAGGTCCGACAAGCCGGTGCTG
>JBBSQO010000427.1:0-2417 GCA_038244025.1 Propionibacteriales bacterium | reverse complement strand
GGCATAGTCTGCGCCATCGATGAAGGGCGCCAACTTCGGATACTTCTTCTTCCATTCCTCGGCGACCGTCTGCACTGACGGCATCACCCCGAACGCAGCGGCGAACTCGAGCTGTTGCTCCGGTGAGGTGAGATATTCGACCAGCTTGATTGATCCCTGGACATTGTCGCTGTCAGTGGCGATACCCCAGCAGTTCGTGTACTGCAGCGTGCCCTGCCCAGCCGGGCCCTTCGGCAGCTGCACCACCTGGTAGCCGACGTCAGGGAAGTCGTTGCTCATCGCACCGGTGATCCAGTTGCCTTCAATCGTCATGGCGCTCATCTGTTTGCCGAACGCCTCACCGCCCCAGCCGGCGCCGAGAGTGGAGGAGAAGGCGGCATTGCCACTCTTGACCATCGATTTGACGTAGGTCAGTGCCTTCACGTTGGCTTCACTGTTGGCGGTGGCCGTCTTGCCGTCCGCGGAGACCAAACCGCCCCCAGCCTGGGCAAAGAAGGCACCCACCCGTTGGTACTCCGGGCTGAACGCGAGCCCGACCCTCTTGCCCTTGGTCAGCTTCTTGGCCACCGCGGTCAACGAGTCCCAGTCGGTAGGAAAGTCCTTGTCGGTCAGCCCCGCCTGCTTCCACATCTTGGTGTTGATCACCAGTGCCAGGGTGGAGAAGTCCTTGGGTGCACAGTAGAACTTGTCCTGATAGGTGAAGGCGTCCTTCAGCTTCGGAAAGAACTGGTCGGCGTTCTTGAGTTTCTGCGCGTACGGTTCCAGCGAGCCGTTGGCGGCATAGCCGGCGAACTGGTCGGTGGACAGGTAGAAGACGTCCGGTGGCTTGCCGGACGCGAATCCCTGACTGAGCTGCTGATTCAGGTCCGAGGCCACCTGGACGCTGGCTTTCACGCCCGAGCTCTTAGTCCAGCCGGCAACGGACTTGTTGACGGCCTTCGTCTCGGAGTTACCGGACGAGCCGATCAGTACGGTGATCGGTCCCCCGCTGCTGGCTGAGGCGGTACCGCCCTGATCGGATGAATTCTTGAATCCGGACCCACAGGCTCCCAAGGCGAGCGGCACCGTACAGATGGCCACGGTGACGCAGAACAACCGGGCGCGTCTTGCTGCTGCTGATGGAATCTTCATGATCGTTCCCTTTCCTGGGCTGGTGCGGTGATGAACGGGTCGGAGCGGCGCCAGATGGGTGTCGGTTCGAGGAGCAGGTGCCGCTCGGGTCGCGACTCGTCGGCAACGCCGGATAGTACGTCGGCCAGTAGCGAGGTGATGTGCTGCGCGGCCGCTTCGATTGGCTGGGACACGCTGGAGAGCCCGACAGCTGCCGCGACAGGGGTGTCATCGAAGCCAATGACGGCCAGGTCCGGGCTCGTCTGCGGCATCAGTCGTTGCCAGCTGCTTGCCGCGCCGAGCGCGAGGGAGTCACTGGCACAGACGAGGGCCGTGGCACCGTTGGCGAGCAGTTCGGTGGCACCCCGGGCACCATCACCGACGGTGTCGGGGACCGAAACGGTGAGGGCGGCAAGCTGGGTGTCGCCGGCTGCGATCATCGCTCGGCGCCAGCCCGCACGTCGGTCGTCGCCGGCGCCGGAGCCGGCCGGCCACCCGAGGAAGCCCACTCGGCGATGCCCATGCTCGAGGAACGCCCCTGTCGCCGCCTCGACCCCGGCGCCGCCGTCGACGTCGACCCAGGCATGGTCGGAGGTGTTGGGGTCCGCCTCGTCGCTCCAGGGGCGGCCAAAGGAGACGAACGGGACGTCATGTTCGCGCAGCCAGTCCGACCGTGGATCATCGTGATGGCTGCTGGTCAGCACGAAGCCATCGATGTCGGCGGTATGCAGCAGCGTCTCGTACTGGGCAATCTCGGCCCCATCGTCGGCCGCGGTGAACAAGGTCAACCGGTAGCCCCTGACCTGGGCCGACTCCGTCAGCGCGTGTAACAAGCGGTCCAGGATCGAGCCATTGATCCCGTCCGTGGCCGGCGACAAGCGCATTGCCAGATCCATCGAGCGGCGAGTACGGAGCTGTCGGGCGGCCGCGACCGGCCGGTAGCCCGACGCGGCAATGGCCTGCCGGACCCGGGCGAGGGTCTCGGTCTTGACCCGCTCCGGTGCATTGATCGCGTTTGAGACGGTCTGCCGGGACACGCCAAGCTCGCCGGCCAGGCTCACCAGCGTCTGCCGTGCTGCCATCGGTCCTCCCTCGGCCTGCAGTAGTCAAGGAATGCGCTAATTTGATCGTTCAAAGTGATCTCACGATTATCCTTTGTCCGGGTGGCGGATTGTCAAGGGCAGCTTCTCGAATGTGATCTCTGGATGTCTTCGGTGAGGGGAGGAACGTCTGTGTTGGGCAGGCAGCCGTACCTGCATGATCTCGCCGGTGTCTTCCAGGTACCGGTCCAATGCTGGTCCGCACCG